>DZCK01000075.1 GCA_022730245.1 Halothiobacillus neapolitanus | reverse complement strand
CTGGCCGGTTGAGTGGCAAGCATGGGGGTGACTTTATCTCCAAAAAACCAAATGCCAATTTGTGCCGAAGGCGGGAGCAAATCGCCCAGTAATCGTAAGGCGGGGCGGCGAAGGTTGGTGGGGTCGGTTTGTTGCATGCTGCCAGAAACATCAATTAATACATGAAGTTCAGGTGGATTGTTGGCTTGTGCTATCCCAAAAATACTGCTGCAGCCCAATAGGGTAAGTGCGATAAAAAATCTGAGCGGGGCACGCAAAACGCGCATACTCTGTCCACCTTTGGATTCGATACGGGGTTGCAGCACTGGCATCCGTCCCTCAATTTGATTGATAATACCCGTACATTTTAACGTTAAGTCACTTGGATAAAGTAAAGCTCGTATGGCGCAATATATATTTACGATGAACGGTGTGGGCAAATTGGTTCCGCCGAAAAAATTCATTCTCAAAGATATTTACCTCAATTTCTTCCCGGGCGCCAAAATTGGCGTGCTCGGCTATAACGGCGCAGGCAAATCCACGCTGCTGCGCATTATGGCGGGTGTGGATACCGATATTGTCGGTGAAGCTCGTCCGCAACCCGGCATTAATATCGGCTACTTAAAACAAGAGCCAGATCTTGATCCCACCAAAGATGTGCGTGGTAACGTGATGGATGGCGCGGGCGAAACCGCCCGTTTGCTGCAACGCTACAATGACATAAGCAATGAGTTTGCCAACCCCGATGCAGATTTTGACACGCTCTTGGCCGAACAGGCAGATTTACAAGATAAAATCGATGCGGCAGGTGGCTGGGATTTAGACCGCAAGCTCGAAATTGCCGCCGATGCCTTGCGTCTGCCCGCATGGGATGCGGATGTGACCGTCTTATCGGGGGGGGAGCGCCGGCGGGTGGCTTTGTGTCGCTTGTTGGTTTCTAACCCCGATATGCTCATTCTGGATGAGCCAACCAACCACTTGGATGCCGAATCGGTGGCTTGGCTTGAGCGCTTTTTGCAAGAATATAACGGCACCGTGGTGGCGGTTACGCATGATCGGTATTTCCTTGATAACGTGGCTGGCTGGATTTTAGAGCTCGATCGTGGCCAAGGCATTCCTTTTGAAGGCAATTATTCCGATTGGCTCGATAGCAAGCAAAAACGCTTAGCTTTGGAAGAAAAAACCGAATCGGCCAAGCGCAAAGCGATGGAGCAAGAGCTCGAATGGGTACGGCAAAATCCCAAAGGGCGCCAAGCCAAATCGAAAGCCCGCATGGCGCGTTTTGAGGAGTTGCAAACGGAAGAATTTCAAAAACGCTCTGAAACCAACGAGCTCTATATTCCACCCGGACCGCGCTTGGGCGATAAGGTGCTTGAAGTCACAAATTTATCCAAGCAATTTGGTGATCGGGTGCTCTATCAGGGTTTATCGTTTACCGTGCCCAAGGGCGGTATCGTCGGTATTATCGGACCGAATGGCGTGGGTAAATCTACCTTGTTTAAGATGTTGATTGGTGAGGAAAAACCCGATTCTGGCGAGGTTTCTATCGGCGAATCGGTGCAAATATCCTATGTGGCTCAAGGGCGAGAAGATTTAGAAAACAACAAAACCGTATGGCAAGAAATTTCAGACGGGTACGACAACATCACCGTCGGCAAATACGAAATGCCTTCGCGTGCTTATTTGGGGCGCTTTAATTTTAAAGGCCAAGATCAGCAAAAATTCATGAAGGATTTATCGGGCGGTGAGCGCAACCGCGTGCATTTGGCCAAGTTGTTAAAATCTGGCGGCAACGTGTTGTTGCTGGATGAGCCCACCAACGATTTGGATATTGAAACCCTGCGCGCGCTCGAGCAGGCGATTTTGGAATTCCCGGGTTCCGCTCTGGTGATTTCGCATGATCGCTGGTTTTTAGATCGCATAGCGACCCATATTTTAGCGTTTGAAGATGATGGTTCGGTCGTGTTTTTTGAAGGTAACTTTCAAGATTATGAAGTGGATCGTCACAGGCGTATCGGCTCGGATGCCGACCAGCCGCATCGCATAAAATATACGCGTTTAGCGGGTTAAGCGTTTTTCAAAACAAGGAGTTTTTATGGCGAATCCCGCATTAGAGCAAGCGATTATCAATAAAATCATGGAGAAGGGGATCTCGTTGCCCGTGTTGCCCGATGTGGCAATTCGGGCACGCCGGGTGGCCGAAGCGCCTGATAGCACCATTGGCGAATTGGTGGATGTGATCGCTCAAGACCCTGCGATTGCAGCCCGTTTGATCCAAGTGGCGAACAGCGCGATGTATCGGGGCGCTCAGCGCATTGATGCCTTGCAACAGGTTATTGCGCGAATGGGTATGCGCACGGTGAGCCAATTAATCGTGTCTTTGGCAACGCAGCAGTTGTTCACAGCTAAGCATCCGGTGATTAAAAAGGCGATGCAAAATCATTGGTCTTTTTCTGCACAGGTGGCTGCGTTATCGCATCGTATTGCACGAGAACGAACCCGCCTTGATCCCGATCAAGCACTGCTTGCCGGGTTATTGCATGGCGTGGGTGGCATTCCGGTCATCGTGGTGGCGGAAGATATTCCCAAATTGCAGGAAGCCCCTGCGGTACTCGATGAATTGGTGCAAGATTTACAACCCCGCTTGGGCATGAAAATTATGCAAGCATGGGATTTTCCGCCTATGTTTGAATTGGTGGTGCGGGAAGCGGGCAATTTGAACTACCAGCACGAAGGCGCGGCCGATTACGCCGATGTGGTCATCACAGCCATCGCGGCCGCCAAAAATTTAACCCAAACTGCCGAAGGCAGACCCATTGCCTCAGCTGAGAAACTGGGCATGGATTTGGGCGAGAGCCTCATCGATCAAGAAATTGAAGAAGCCATGCGGGCGCTCACCGAAGGGTTTTAATCGATTTCGAACAGGTAGGCATGCACTGCGCGACCTAATTCTGGCTCAAGTTGGCGTTGCAGCTCGGGGGTTAGGGCATTGCCACTGTCACTGATTAGGCTGATGGTTCTGCTTGGGATGGCATGCTCTTGGGCTCGGCCTAAGTAATCGCGGTGTAAATGCGGCATGTTATTGATGTCTTGTAAAACCAATGCAGCCGGGTCTTCAATCACGTCAATGACGATGCCACGGTGGCCATTTAATTGCAGCGTTTGCCCAATTAACGGCTCAAGTAAGCGGGTAAGCGATTGGGGCATGGTGCGTCTCTTCTTGGGTTGGCATAAGGGTTGTCAGCACGGACGTATGATGAGTGCTTTAGGTGTGCGACTAGGCCAATAGGCGCCAAATTTTTCAACCCTGTCGCTTTTATGGTCAGCATCATGATGCGCCTTAACACTGCAAAGAAAGAAGGATAAGCCGATGCGCTACGAATTGCTTGGGGTTGACTCGTTGTATCAGGGTTTTTTTGCGCTAAACCGCTTTCGTTTGCGCTTTGAGCTTTTTTCTGGCGGGTTTTCGCCTGAAATTGATCGAGAGCTATTTGAGCGCGGCCATGCGGTGGCCGTGTTGCCTTACCATGTTGCCCGTGATGAAGTGGTTTTAATTGAGCAGTTTCGCCCCGGTGCGCTAGAGGCGCCCGGTGGTCCTTGGCTTTTGGAAATTGTAGCGGGCATGATCGAACCGAATGAATCGGTTGAAGCGGTGGCGTGCCGTGAGTTGCAGGAGGAGGCGGGTTTAGTCCCGCTGCGCCTCATTCCCATCACGCGGTATTGGGTAAGTCCGGGCGGAACAACCGAAAGTATTTATCTTTTTTTAGGCTTAATTGACGCCGTACCGGGTGCTGATTTATTTGGCCTGCCCGAAGAGCAAGAAGATATTAAACCGCATGTTATGTCATTGGATGAAGCCCTGGCGCGGGTGGATGCGGGCAGCATTTGTTCTGCTGCCCCAATGATTGCCTTGCAATGGTTGGCTCGGTACAAGGCGGCGTTTCAAGCTGCCATTTTTTAGGTTAACTGCCTGCATTTTTTGCGTGCACTAAAAGCAACCCATTGTATTAAATACTCTTTTTCAATCACTGAAGCGCTATAAATTAGTGCAGTTGGCTCAAAATCGGGCAAATGACTTTAAATCAACTCATCGTGCAATTTTTATTGCCCACGCCAGCGCAAACTTAGACAATCGCCTAACTTATTTTTACAATTTATGAGGAACACACCATGCTCGAAGCTTATTTGCGCCATCAACAAGAACGCGAGCAACAAGGTGTGCCGCCCAAAGCCTTAACGCCTGAGCAAACGGCGCGTTTGATTGAGCTAATTAAAACCCCTCCGACCGGTGTCGATGGTGATTTTTTGCTGTATTTGCTCACAGAATGCGTGCCGCCGGGTGTCGATGAGGCCGCGTATGTTAAAGCCGCATTTTTAACTGATTTAGCGCAAGGCAAAGCCCACTCGCCGTTGATTGATCGGGTGCAGGCCGTTCAATGGCTCGGTACCATGATTGGTGGCTACAATATCGACCCGCTGATCGCGTTACTTAATGATGAGGTGGTAGGCGATGCCGTGGTTGCCGCCTTAAAGGGCACCGTGTTGGTTTACGATGCATTCCGTGATGTGGAAGATCTAATGCGGGCGGGGAGTGCGCGGGCCAAAGCGGTTATCGAATCTTGGGCCGCGGCCGAGTGGTTTTTAAATAAGCCAGCGTTGGCCGATGAAATTACCGTCACCGTGTTCAAAGTGCCGGGCGAAACCAACACCGATGATCTTTCACCGGCGCAAGATGCGTGGAGCCGTCCCGATATTCCTCTGCACGCACTCGCCATGCTGGGCAGCAAAATGCCCAATGGCTTAGCCACCATCGAAACCTTAAAAGCCAATGGCCACACCGTGGCTTATGTGGGCGATGTGGTGGGCACAGGGTCATCACGCAAGTCGGCCATTAATTCGGTGCAGTGGTTTATGGGGCGCGATATTGCGCATGTACCCAATAAGCGCACGGGGGGCGTGGTATTGGGCAGTAAAATTGCGCCCATTTTTTTTAATACGGCGGAAGACTCGGGCGCGTTACCGATAGAAGTCAATGTCGATGGGCTTGAAACAGGCGATGTGGTCACCATTCGCCCTTACACTGGCGAGCTGCTTAAAAATGGGCAAGTGATTGAAAAGTTTGAGCTTAAACCCGCCACCCTGCCCGATGAAGTGCGGGCAGGTGGCCGGATTATGCTCATCATTGGCCGCGCTTTAACCGATCGTGCGCGTGAAGCCTTAGGCTTGCCCGCGTTTGAGGTATTCCGCCGCCCCGTTCAGCCGATTGATACAGGGAAAGGCTTTACGCTGGCGCAAAAAATAGTTGGCAAAGCTTGCGGCGTTGCGGGTGTACGCCCCGGCACCTACTGTGAGCCGCGCATGGCCACGGTGGGCAGCCAAGACACCACGGGGGCGATGACCCGCGATGAGCTCAAAGAGCTGGCCTGCTTGGGCTTTTCGGCTGATTTGGTTATGCAATCGTTCTGCCACACGGCGGCTTACCCTAAGCCTGTGGATATTGAACTGCAGCACGAGCTGCCTGAATTTATCAGCACGCGGGGCGGGGTGTCTTTGCGCCCAGGCGATGGCGTCATTCACTCATGGCTTAACCGCATGATTTTGCCGGATACCGTGGGTACGGGCGGGGATTCGCATACCCGTTTTCCCATTGGCATCTCCTTTCCTGCGGGTTCTGGCTTGGTCGCGTTTGCCGCTGCTTTGGGTGTTATGCCGCTGGATATGCCCGAATCGGTGCTCGTGCGCTTTAAGGGCGAAATGCAGCCCGGTATTACCTTGCGTGATTTGGTGAATGCCATTCCGTATGTGGCCATTCAGCGCGGTTTGATGACGGTTGAGAAAAAAGGCAAGAAAAACGTCTTTAATGGTCGCGTCTTGGAAATTGAGGGGCTGCCAAATCTTAAAGTAGAGCAAGCCTTTGAATTTGCAGATGCCAGTGCCGAACGCTCCGCTAATGGCTGCACCGTCCACTTGGCTAAAGAGCCCATTATCGAGTTTTTAAACAGCAACATCACTTTGCTGCAATGGATGATCGCGAGCGGCTACGAGGATAAACGTAGCCTCGCACGCCGTATCGAAGCCATGCAAAAATGGCTACAAAACCCCGAGTTGCTGCAACCCGATGACGATGCAGACTATGCCGAAATCATCGAAATTGATCTTGCCACCATCACCGAGCCCTTGCTTGCTTGCCCCAATGATCCGGATGACATTAAACCGTTGTCCGAGGTGCGGGGTGCAAAAATCGATGAGGTGTTTATTGGTTCGTGCATGACCAACATTGGCCACTACCGTGCAGCGGGTAAAGTGCTGCAAGCGCATGGCAGCGCGGTGCCCACCCGATTATGGATTGCGCCCCCCACGCGGATGGACGAACATCAGCTCATCGAAGAAGGCTATTACAGCATTTTTGGTAAATCCGGCGCGCGCACCGAAATGCCGGGTTGTTCATTGTGTATGGGCAACCAAGCCCGCGTGGCCGATGGCGCGACGGTGGTTTCCACCTCGACCCGCAACTTCCCCAACCGCATGGGCAAAGATACTTTTGTGTATTTGGCCTCGGCTGAGCTGGCAGCCGTTGCCTCGATTCTCGGGCGCTTGCCAACGGTGGCGGAATATCAAACCCATGTCGCCGGCTTAAAACCGCTGGCTCACGATATTTACCGCTATTTGAATTTCAATGAAATTGCTTCATATCAAAAAGAAGCCACCAAAAGCCTACAGATGATTAAAGATATTCCGATTATCACGATTTAATGCCTGTGGATGTCGGTTCGCCTGTCTCACCACGGTGCGAACCTGCGGTAAAAATCCAAGCTTTCCCCTTAAGGGGGATTTTTTTGGGCGTTACTTGAGGGTGTTTTGAGGCGGTTTGGTTGCGGGCAGCTTAAAATACCGCGTCGTGATACACGCTTTGCACATCTTCGACATCATCGAGCATGGTGAGCAGGCGTTCCATAATGGTGATGTCATCGCCTGTTAATGGGGTTGATGTTTTGGGCACGAATTGGATTTCATCCACGTCAAAATCTATCTCGCCAAAAGCGGTGATGAGCGCATGGCGCGCTTTGCCGTACTCTGATTGCGGTACAAACACGGTAATCATATCCCCTTCCGTTTCAATGTCGGTGACATCGACATCATCCATAAGCAACGCTTCGAGCACGGCATCCTCATTACCTTTGAACGCGAAAATAGCCGCGTGATCGAATTGGTGCATCACGGTGCCGGGCGTGCCCAATTTAGTTTTGGTTTTGGTAAAGCAGTTACGCACATCCCCGATGGTGCGGTTGGGGTTATCGGTAAGGCAATCCACCAGCACAATGCTTCCGCCGGGGCCAAAGCCTTCATAGCGGGCGGTGGCGAAATCTTCGCCGGTGCCGCCTTTGGCTTTTTCTAGCGCTTTTTCAATGACATGGGTGGGTACTTGATCTTTTTTTGCCCGCTCAATCATGCTGCGAAGCGCCAAATTGCCGGCGGGATCGTACCCCCCATTTTTAGCGCACACATACAGCTCGCGGCCATATCGGCTATACACTTTGGTTTTGGCATCGGCCGTTTTGGCCATCGATTGTTTGCGGTTTTGGTAGGCGCGACCCATTGCAATTGTGCTCCGGTAAATTTAAGGGGGCAATAATACCGCAAAGCACCGCACTTCCCCAGGCGTTTGCCTGGCCGAATGAGGCGACGATGTGCGAGAATCCACAGCCTATGAATGTAAGTAGGATGCCTTTGATGAATCATTTTTTACCGCGCGACTTATCTTCGGCATCAGCCCTAACGGCGGCTTGCGTGCTTTTATTGGCAACGTTGAGCTTGGCGGGGTGTGGCGCCGGTGGAACAGCCACCCAAGCGGCGGCTGAAGCGCAAGCGGCCAAAGCAGCGAAACAGAATTTAGATTCTGCCAAGGCGCAAATTCAGGCGGCTGAACAGCTCGATAAACAACGGTTAAAACAAGCCGAGTCGCAATAAGGTTCCCATGGAAACAGATAACCGCCCGTTTTGGCAACGCAAACGCTTGTCGCAAATGAATCCAGCCGAATGGGAATCTTTGTGCGATGGTTGCGCGAAGTGCTGTCTGCAAAAAATTGTGGATGAAGCGGACGACGAACAAGAGGTGTTTTACACCGAATTAGCCTGCGACTTGCTCGATTTGGGCACGTGCCGGTGTGGTGATTATGCCCACCGCCAAGCGCGAGTACCGACTTGCGTGTGGTTAAAACCCGAGGATTTAGACGAGTTTCACTGGCTGCCCGCCACCTGTGCGTATCGCCGCTTGGCCGAAGGGCGCGATTTACCCGATTGGCATCCGCTCAAAACCGGTCGGCCTGAATCGGCGCGTGAAGCCGGCTTCTCGGTAACCGGGCGCGCCCGGCACGTAGCCGGATTAGATGAAGCCGATTGGCCGGAGCACATTGCAGACTGGCCACTGGAAGAAAGCCCCTAAAGGAGCCTGCGGGAGCCTGCCGGACTTATAGAATTGTCGCGAAAATTTAGCTGGGCGAGGGGCTGTTTTGCCGATTTTGCGGGGTAATAGCGGGTTCTATCGGCAAAAAAGCGGTGAAATAGGCACCGTCCCGATGGATTTACAGCCGATTTCCCTAAAGTCCGACAGGCTCTTAGCTAGGGAAGCTCTGATTGAATCGAAACTACGGGGCGGCTGACGTTCAACGCGATATTTTTCGCT
>DZCK01000074.1 GCA_022730245.1 Halothiobacillus neapolitanus | reverse complement strand
TGACCATCGGGGCCATGGGCATGGCCGTGCTCTATCTCTTCATCGGTTGCCGCGCGAATGGCCTGCACAACAACATCAAAGTGCAGAGTTTCACCGGCAAGTTCATGATTGGCATCTAAATGCACCTGATCGCCTTTCACCTCAATGACGGTTACCACGTTAACCCCATGCTCGGCCTCTGCATGAAATTTCATGCCGGGTACAATTTCATCTACCCCTTGAAATAAATGCCGAGGCACCACTTGAGTCATGCTGTCATCGCGCAGGCCATAGGCCTCTTCAGGGGGAATGGTTACGGTGAAGGTGTCACCGACTGTTTTACCCAGCATGGCATTTTCTAAGCCAGAAATAATGTTGTGATGCCCATGAAGATAGGTGAGCGGCGCATGGCCAACTGAGCTATCGAGCACATCGCCCGCATCATTTTTTAAGGTGTATTCGATCGCAACGACCGTGTTTTCAGAAACCTGCATGCAAAAATCCTCAATGGTGAGCGGTGGTTTTGATCTCAAAAATTAACGACGGCTCAGGTGATAGAAATGGTTGGTGGCCGCAACAAAGCCCGAGGGGCTACCGCAATCAAAGCGCTGCCCCTTAAATTTGTAGGCAATAACTTTGCCTTGTTGCGCTTGGGTGCGCAAGGCATCGGTGAGTTGAATTTCACCACCCGCACCGGCTGGTGTTGATTCCAGAATATCAAAAATATCTGGGGTAAGAATATATCGGCCAATAATGGCTAAATTACTTGGCGCATCACTGGCCATGGGTTTTTCTACCATGTTGGTGACTTGAATTAAGTCATCCTCAATCACGGTGCCCGCAATCACGCCGTATTTATGAATTTCACTCAAGGGGACTTCTTCTACCGCAACTACGCTGCATTGATAACGATTGAAAATCGACACCATTTGGCTTAACACGCCATCGGGCGCACCAACGCATAAGTCATCGGCGAGCACCACGGCAAAAGGCTCGTTACCAATTAAAGGCTCGCCCGTTAAAATGGCATGCCCAAGGCCAAGCATGCTGGTTTGACGGGTATACGAGAAGGTGCAGTTATCAATTAAGCGATCAATACTCGCCAATAAACTGGCTTTAGATGTGCCGCGAATTTGGTGCTCTAGCTCGTAATTCACATCGAAATGGTCTTCTAACGCGCGTTTGCCTCGGCCCGTTACAATGGCCATGTTTTTTATGCCCGCTTCCATCGCTTCTTCGACACCATACTGAATGAGTGGGCGATCTAGTATGGGCAACATCTCTTTAGGCATAACTTTCGTGGCAGGTAAAAAACGGGTGCCATAGCCAGCTGCAGGAAACAGACATTTGCGAATCATGCGTAATCCTTGAATTTAGGGGAGATTTAATCTGTTGCGCATCATAACCAAAAAATTAATGCTGCGGCGTTGACCTGCGGTGAATTCGCCTAAAAATAATGCCCTGTGCCCAGGCCGCACAAAAACCCACAATCGCCAGCGCTAAGATGGCGCTATTGAGCGCTCGATCAGCAGGTGAGCTCCAAGCATCCGTGCTGGCAATTAAAATATAAAACAAGTCAGCCAGTGCCGCCCAAACAAAAGCGGTGTAGCGTCCAGCCCACATGCCGGGCAAGACCAGCAGCGCGGGTAAAACAAGGATGAAAAGCCAAGCACCTTGGGGGCGGGCAAGGCTTTCGCCCCATCCGGCTAAGATTAAGTAGCCAGCGGCTATCATGGGCTGAACCGCAATAATTATGCGCCGGAGCCACACAATGTTCGGGGTATGCGCCGGGCTAATCATCGAGGGGTCAAGCGGGGTTGGGCTGGAGTTTTTGCGCGATTTCCGCAACCCGCATTCCCAGCGCTTGAGTAAGCTGGCGCTCTTCAATACTGAGCGGCTTATTATTGCCCGCCGTGTGACTGGCGCCATACGGTGTGCCGCCTGTTTGCGTGTGTGCCAGCGCCGCCTCAGAGTAAGGAATACCGACGATAACCATGCCGTGGTGCAATAGCGGCACGATCATCGAAAGCAAAACGGTTTCTTGGCCGCCATGCATGGAGCCGGTGGAGGTAAATACCCCCGCAGGCTTGCCCGTGAGCGAACCCTTAAACCATTGGCGGCTGGTATCGTCGAGCAGATGTTTAACCGCAGCAGCCATGCCCCCAAAGTAGGTGGGGCTGCCGAGCAAAAGCCCACGACATTCCTCAAAATCTTGCGGTTGAACAGGGGGCGGGGCCTCGGGAGAAATTTCCGGCAGGGCGCCCTTTGCATCGGGCAGTGCAGGAATGCTGCGGATACGGGCGAGCATGCCGGGAATTTGCTCAACACCGCGAGCAGCTTGGTGCGCCAAACGTGCCGTAGCACCGTATCGGCTGTAATAAAGAACCAGAATTTCGCTCATGCGGCGTGCGTGTTCCCGATAAATAAAGTGAAGAGAGGGGGCGTAAATTTAATCAACAGTTGCGTGCGTCTGCCTTAGGCTATGCGTGCTTGGGTGTGGCGCAAACAATGATGGCTCATCATCATAGCTAACTTACACCGTATTTTTTGGCTGTTTCATGAAAATTCATAAAATGTGCGCCTTAATGTTGAAGGCTAAGAATGTGGTTTAGATTAAAATCGTTAACCTGTGGCCGGTGTGATGCCAATTTAAATGTGTTGAGGTGTTTTTAAAATGAGCGTGCGCAAAATGTGGATGAAACCGAATTTATGGGTACTTTTTATGCAACCTTGGGTACCGATGAACGCGTGGATTTATCGCGTTAGCCGATGGCTGGGCGTGGGATTGGGTTTGTCGTTGGTGTTAACGGCTACCGTATGGGCGGCGCCCCTTGAGTTCAGCAAACAAGATGTGAATGGTAAAACCCATACCTTGGCCTCGGAGCGGGGCAATTATGTGGTGATTAATATTTGGGCAACGTGGTGCCCGCCCTGTCGTAAGGAGTTACCGGAACTGGCCGAGTTTGCTAAAACCCACGCCAAAGATCACATTAAAGTTTGGGGTTTGAGCGTGGATACCAATCAATCGCCCGGGGAGTTATCGCTTTTTGCCGAAGAAAATAATTTGGGATATCCCATTTTCAAAACGAATCCTACTGAATTAGCCCTATTCGGTCATGTGCCCGGCATTCCCACCACGTTCTTAATTAATCCCAAAGGCGAATTGGTGGCGCGTCATGTGGGTGCCATTACGGCGATGCAATTAATGCAGATGATTAAGGATAATCCTTGATTTTTTGTTATGAGATTGTTTGTGAATTAAAAAATTAGAATTTTTTGAGGAGCCTGTATGAGCTTTTATATGCAAACTGCGACACCTGATATGACCCCCCGTTCTGGATTTAAAAAAGTTAACCTCCCTGCAATGATTGCGCTGGGGGTGTTTGTGCTTGCACTATTTTTTGTTGGTTCGGCCAAAGCCGATGGATTTTGGAATGATTCATTCTTTGATATGCCCGCAGACATAAAACAAGCCAAAGCTGATGGCAAAACGGGGGTGTTTTTGTTTTTTCAAATGGCCGATTGCCCGTTTTGTCACCGAATGGAAACCACCGTTTTTACTGATCCTGCCGTAATGGCGTATATGGACAAGCATTTTGTGACCGCTTCAATAGATATTGAAGGGGATGTGATGATGACGGATTTTGAAGGCAAACAAGTGACCCAAAAGGCGTTTGCTTTTAAGCAGTTTCGGGTGCGCGCTACGCCAGTGATGGCATTTATCGATAGGGATGGCAAAGTGGCCACGGTGTTTACAGGCCCCACACGATCACCGCAGGAATTTCTGACCCTCGCGCAATTCGTCACGAGTGGTGCCTATAAAGAACCGGGAATGAATTTTTTCAAATACCGTCAGCAACACGCGAATTAAATCCTGCATCGCGTCAATATTATCCTGCCGTTGTCGCTTATCCGAGGATTTGAGATGCATAGAAAATCCCCGTTATTATTGCTCGGGTTGTTGGGTGCTTTTTTCTTTTTGGAGAATCGTTTGTGCTTTGCTGCCAAAGCAGGTGGCGACGTGCTCACCCTGCAATCGGTTTTGACGGCACCGCTAAATGAACAGTTTGGTGTGCTGTCGGCTGCAGCGGATTTGGCCGATGCCAAGGCCAATCAGTCGCTGGTGGACAGCTGGTACGACCCCACGGTGTCGATTCAAGGCCGCCTGCGTTACATTCAGCCCAGCCGTGTCGCAACCGATCCCAATACCCGAGAGGATAACGCGGTGGGTATTCGTGTGCGCCAACGGCTTTATGATTTTGGGCGGCAATCTTTGCGCGATGGGGCCGCTCAGCGGCAAGTTGCGGGTGCAGAGCTCGGTCTATTCAACACGGAACAGCAGCAGCGTTTGGCAATATTGAACGCTTTTTTTGCGGTTTTGATTGCCGATCAATCGTATACCGTGCAAAACGAACGGATGGCCGTGGAATATGTGCGTTTGGATAAGGCAAAAGATCGCAAAGAACTGGGGTTGGCCTCGGATTATGATTGGGCCATCTTGCAGCGCGCCTATGAAGAGGTTTTGTTGGCTCGAGCCCGCGCCGATGCCGATCGGCGATTGACTCGGCGTCATCTTGCGGAGGTGCTCGGAACGCCGAATCAGATTCCGGCAAAACTGGCGATACCCAAACTCGGTGCGGTGATCGCGCAAAAACCGCCCGAACTTGATGATGTGATCAAAATGACATTGCAAGATAACCCCGGCCTT
The DNA here is from genome assembly GCA_022730245.1 of Halothiobacillus neapolitanus. Classification (GTDB taxonomy): domain Bacteria; phylum Pseudomonadota; class Gammaproteobacteria; order Halothiobacillales; family Halothiobacillaceae; genus Halothiobacillus; species Halothiobacillus neapolitanus_A. The sequence continues at coordinate 4,021 of DZCK01000074.1, read as the reverse complement.
GAAGCCTTGCGCGCCGGTTATCATGCATCGGAGCAATCATTGCAAGTGGCGCGCGATCATAATTCCCCCACGATTTACGCCGAGGTGAATGGGGATTATTACGAGCGGGAATTAGGCTCTCGTGATCCCTTGCGCGCCGGAGTTTATATCGACTTCCCCCTCTATGACGGGGGCGTGCGCGATGCCCAGATTGGCAAGGCGCAAGCCGCACGAATGCAGCTTGCGGCTAAAATTGCCGAGCAGGAAGCGATGCTGCGAGAAACCGCCGCGCGCACACTGGAGATGATTGAAGTGTATCGCACGGCGGCAAATAGCCGCGTTGCCGCTCTGGAACACTATTCCGATCTCAATTTCACGCGTAAACAAACGCTGTATCAAATGGAAAAGGCCACCGACTTGGGGGATGCGATGGCGGAAGAATCCGCAGCCCAACTGGAGCGGATGCGAACGACGTTCGCCTTGGCAATGTACTGGGCGCAACTCTCGGCTCTGCAAGGTCAACCGATTGATCGTATCCTCATCCCCGCATCATCTGAACGCGTGATGCCCACCCGAACGGAGTCCAAACCATGAGTTTATTGACCTTGATGCAGCGGCCTCGCTCCTATCTTGTTTTTTTGATTATTTTAGGGGGTTCGGTTTGGTCTGTTGCCAAAGCGGCGCAACCAGTCAATGAGACGGCGGCCACCGCCACCTCGGTGAGTGCAACGTTAGCATGGGCTGATGTGACACGGCTCTCAACGCCGGTTTCTGGGGTGGTGGCCGTTTTGCCGGTGCAGCCGGGTCAGGTGGTGGCGAAAGGTTCTGTGCTGCTGCGTCTTGATCGCGCGCCCTTTTTAGATCGCTTGGCGGCCATTAATGCGGAACGCGCCGGCTTGGTGCGGGCAGCCGCAGAGGCCAAACGGGATGCGGAACGCACTCAGCAGCTTTTTGATCGCACCGTGGCCTCAGAATCCGAGCGGCAAGAGGCTCTAATCAAGCAAGAAAAAACCCAAGCTCAATTAAATGCCACTAAAGCACGCGCTGATTTACGCGGGTGGGATCTGGCGCGATCTGAGTTGGTGGCGCCGTTTTCTGCTCGGATTTTGAGCGTGGATACCGCCGTGGGCGAAACCGTTTCGAGTGAATTGAACGCGCCGGTATTACTGCGTATTGCTCGGGCTGATGTGATTAATGCCGAGGCAACCTTGAATCCGAGTGCCGCAGTAGGCATTCAGTTGGGGCAAACACTGACCGTTCATGTGGATCAAAGCACGGTTTCTGGTCAGGTGATTGCCTTAGTAAGCGAGCCCGCTGTTAACGGCGCAAGGTATCGTTTGCTGGTGCAGCTCAAGCCCGCAAAAGGCTGGATTGCAGGCCTGCCTGCGCGCATTGATTTACCCTGAAAAACGGGCTTTATGTTTGGTTTTGGGTAAGTTTGCCCGAAATTAAGGCTAAATTATTTAAGCGCAGACCCATCGGCATTACAGGTTATTTTGCTGAAGCCACAACTCAAACACCGCTAAATGCCAGAGTTTGGCGCCCTGCAATCGGCTGAAGTGTTGATCGGGCTCTGCCAATAAGCGGTTCACATAGCGGGGCTCGAACAATCCGCGCGCTTGGGCGGTGGGTGCGCTCAAAATATCGCGCATAAATTCAAAAAATGGCCCGCGTACATATTTAAGCGCCGGTACGGGGAAATACCCTTTGGGGCGATCAATCACCGCATCGGGTATGCGCCCGCGCGCGATGCGTTTTAAAATACCTTTACCACCCAAATCGAGCTTGAATTGCGCGGGCATTTGCATGGCCAATTCCACCAGCTCGTGATCTAAAAAGGGTACGCGTGCTTCAAGCCCCCAAGCCATCGTCATGTTATCGACCCGTTTGACCGGATCATCGACAATTAAGGTGCTGGTATCTAGCCCCAACACGCGGTTGATGTAATTTTTACCCTTGATTTTGGCAAACTCGCGCGCAAGGCGAGCGCTGGTGTGGTCATCGCCACGAAAGGGGGCGGTCACCATCGTTAAAAATTCATCGTGGTCGCGGTCGAAATAAAATGGGGCAAAACGCTCAAGATCGGAACCCTGCGCGGCTGCCATTTGCGGATACCAAAAATACCCGCCAAAGACTTCATCGGCGCCTTGGCCGCTCAATACCACTTTGACTTCTCGGGATACCTGTTCGGAGAGCAGATAAAACGCCACGGCATCTTGCGCGAACATCGGTTCGCTCATTTGAGCCACCGCTTCAGGTAATCGGGTAAGCACTTGGCTATTGGGAATGTGAAAACGATGGTGCTGCGTGCGATAGCGCTCGGCCACGGGGTCTGAGAATTCAAATTCGCTGCCTTTTTCTTCGGGCTGATCTTCAAAGCCGATGGTAAAGGTTTGCGGGGTAATGCCCGCCTCGGCGGCCAAGGCCACAATAAGGGAGGAATCTAACCCGCCAGAAAGCAAAACGCCCACCGGTACATCGCTAATATCCAGCCGCCTTTTGACGGCCTTGAGTAATCCTGCGTGGATAGCATCGGTCCATTGTTCGGCATCCCAGCCTTCCCGCTCGGTCGCATCAATTTGCCAATAGCGATGAAGTGTTTTTTGGCCTGCGGCATTGATGGTGAGCGTGCAGCCGGGCGCTAACTTGCGTACCCCTTGAAACACGGTGTGCGGCGCAGGCACTGAGCCATGCAAGCTGAATTGATGATGCAGCGCAATGGGGTCGAAATCGGTATTCACCTGGCCACCAGCCAATAACGCAGGCAGGCTTGAAGCAAAACGAAGCGGGGCTTTGGGGTCGCGGGGGTCTTCGGTGTAATACAGCGGTTTAATGCCTAAGCGATCTCGGGCTAAAAACAGGCTGCCGGTTTTCATGTTCCAGATGGCAAAGGCAAACATGCCAGCAAGGTGCGTGACACAATCAGCACCCCACTGCGCGTAGGCTTTCAGGATAACTTCGGTATCGCCGGTGGATTCAAACCGATGCCCGAGGGCGCGCAGTTTTTGCCGCAATTCAGGGTGGTTGTAAATAGTGCCATTAAACGCCAGCGCTAAGCCCTGCGCGCGGTCGATCATCGGCTGGGCGCCATGAAAGCTCAAATCCAGAATGGATAGCCGCCGATGCCCCAATGCCAAAGGACCATCTGAAAAGCTGCCTTCGTGATCGGGGCCGCGCCGATCAAGTCGGTCCATCATGCGGCGCACCGCGCCCAAATCCGGCCGCTCGCCGGGTGCACTCAACCAGCCACAAATTCCGCACATCGGGCAACCCTTTTCATGAAGATTAATTTTGAGATTCTAACAGTCAGCCGCCCCGCGCGCAGACCCAGCCACTTGATTGGTACAGAAAAGCGGCGATGAATCAGGTAAATTAGCGGGATATTTTACTTGAACTCAGACTAAACCCTGCCCAAACCCTGCCCAAACCCTGCCTAGGAGCCCTAAATGTCCAGTATTTATCTTCAAACTGCGCTGGCCGCCGCGCGTGCCGCTGAAACTGTTGTTCGCAAATACTGGCAGCAAAATATCGACATTACGATCAAAGCCGATGCCTCGCCGGTCACGATTGCCGATGTGGAAACCGAAGAAGCCATCAAAGCGGTGATTCTGGCGCAGTTTCCCGCGCATGGTTTTTATGGTGAGGAAACCGGTAAAACGCGGCCCGATGCAGAGTTCACCTGGCTGGTTGACCCGATCGACGGTACCAAAAGTTTCGTGCGGGAATACCCATTCTTTTCAACGCAAATTGCTTTGATGCGCGGTAGCGAGCTCATTTTAGGTGTTTCCAGTGCGCCCGTATTTGGCGAATATGCCTATGCAGAGCAGGGCGGTGGTGCGTTTTGGATGGATAAAGCCGCCAGAGTCAGCCGGATTGATACCATGGCGGCAGCCACGCTTTCGGTAGGGAATTTGAAAACCTTGGCGGCCAACCCCGAAGGTTGGGCGGGTTTGGCAAGCCTCGTTGGCGAGGTGAATCGCACCCGAGGCTATGGCGATTTTTATCATTACCACTTGCTGGCACGCGGCGCGATTGATTTGGT
>DZCK01000073.1 GCA_022730245.1 Halothiobacillus neapolitanus | reverse complement strand
GGCTGCTAGAATCCAAGGGTTCAACTTATTGCCGGAGATTTATTATGCCCTTGTCTGCTCAATCCCGCGTCCTCAGTGCGGCCCTTTTAGTGGCGCTCGGTGCCCTCAATGCCCCTTCAGTGCTGGCGCAAACCCCCTCGGCTACAGCGGCAACCCCCGCCCCTCTGGCGCAGGGCAGCCCTTTTCCTGCCTTAGCGCTCACCGATCAGCACGATAAACCGGTCACCTTGCCAGGTACCGCTCATGCCATTGTGTATGCCAATGCAAAAGCCGTGGATGAGTGGGTTAATCCGGTTTTAACTGATTTTGAGCCTGCCAATTTAAGCGCGAAACATGTGATTTATTTATCTGATATTTCACGAATGCCTTGGATGGTGAGCAAAATGATAGCCCTGCCGCAAATGCGTGAGCGGACCTATTCCGCCGCCTTGATTCGCAATGACGAGGAAAAAGCGCTTGCCGGCCTGCCCATGCCCGCCAAAGATTGTGCGGATGTGTTGATACTGAACGCGGGCGTTATTGAGTCTATTCAATCGGTTTGTTCGCCCGCAGCGCTCAAATCTGAGCTTGATGCCTTGCCCGTTGTGGCCGCGCATTAACTTTAAATTTTTGGCCGTGGGGTTGTGGCGCGTGTTTTTGATTAGCTTGTAAACAGCAAATAACTGTTTAGGCTGACCACCACGGCCACCACCGACCAACCCAACCAATTCACCCATGCGGGGTTAACATAGCCGCGCATCAGACGCTTGTTGCTGGTAAATAGCATGAGTGGCACCAGTGCAAACGCGATGCCAAATGATAAAACCACTTGGCTATACACCAGCACGTCAGTCACATTTAAGCCCAAATAAATGATGATGAATGAGGGTGTCATGGTGATGGCGCGGCGCAATGCGATGGGGATGCGGAATTTCACAAAGCCACTCATAATTTCCTGACCGGCCAAAGTGCCCACAATGGTTGAGGCTAAACCTGCGATCAGCAAGCTCGCGCCGAAAATTTGTGCCGCCATTTGGCCAAGTAACGGCGTTAGGGTTTCATAGGCGTTTTCAATGCTGCCAGACTCTGCATTTGGGTTGCCGTAAAACACGGCGGCGGCCATGGCGAGCATGGATAAGTTCACAAAGCCTGCAATCGTCATGGCGATGGCCACATCCCATTTCATGCTGCGAAACATCGATTTTCGATGGTGTTTGCCGTATTTTGTTAATTCCGCTTTTGTCATGGCCGAGTGCAGGTAGATAACGTGCGGCATAACCGTTGCGCCCAAAATACCTGCGGCTAAAAAAACGCTATCACGGCCATCAAACCCGGGAATCAGCGCCCCTTCGAGCACGGATGCGGGGTGCGGGTGGCTGTAAAGCAATTCCGCTACATAAATGAATGCCACCGACAACAACATGGTGCCGATGACGATTTGCAGGGTTTTGAAATTGCGGGATTCAAGGCTTAAAACAGCCCAGCTAATGATGGCGGTAATCATCGCGCCTTCCATTAAGGTGAAGCCAAATAAGAGCTTAAAGCCTAAAGCCGCGCCGATAAATTCTGCAATATCGGTGGCCATGGCCAAAATTTCGGCCTGAATCCAGTAGGGATAAACCGCCCATGAAGGCAATTGGTTCCCCAGCATCGATGCCAATGATTCGCCCGTGGCTAAGCCCAATTTTGCGGAAAGCATTTGAATGAGCGCGGCCATAAGATTGGCCCACACGACAACCCACAGCAGCAGGTAGCCAAAATCGGCACCGGCTTGAATGTTGGTGGCGTAGTTGCCGGGATCAATGTAGCCAATGGCCGCAACAAAAGCTGGGCCTAAAAATAACGCGCGCGCGCGTCGACTGGTGCGCGGTGTAAGGGAAGGGGTGGATTGCATGATGAGTCCGTTATTAGTCTGATCTAACTTTAATTTTAGATAAGGCTAAGTTTCGATGCAAGACAAATTTCCGCCAAGGCCGCGCGTTATTAAGCCCCGTGCCATCAGGTGCGGCGTGGGGGGCTTAAAAAGATTTAATTAAATGAACGAATATCGAGTTGGTTTTTCGCATTCAGCTCAATGAGCACGCGTTTACCCCAGGCGGGATGATTCGCCAATTGCTCGCCATCAAGGTAAATCCCATTGATGGCGATAATTTCGGGCTCAAATGATTCGCAAAAAATGCGAGATTGAATTAGGCCATTCACACCGGCGGCGGCGGTGCCTTTGAGTGCGCCATGCACATAAATAGAGCCATCGGCGACCACGCGGGCGCCGGTGCTTACCATGCTGATGATGATGAGATCGGCTTGTTTAGCGTAAAACTCAGCGCCCGAGCGCACGGGGTGGCGAATCACGAGCGGAGGGTGTAAATCATGGGATGAGAGCAGGGGCTCTTTGGGCACTTGCGCTGCTTCAGTTTCGGGGTTTGCTGCGGTGGCCAGTTTTATGGGGGCTGGCGGCGTTGGCAGGGGGGCGGGTGTTGCGGCTGCGGGTTGATTTTCTTTGATGTGGTGAGCGTCCAGCGCTCTGGATTCGATTTGTGGCAAGCGGGCGAGCTTGGCTTGTTCCCGTTGTTTGGCGTTGCCGCCGATCACGGCAATAGGATCAAGCGCGTAATTGCGCAGCAAGCTTACCAGTGCGGGAAAATCGACCCATTTGCCGCTATTTTCAATGCCGGATAGGTCGATCAAAATGGGTTCGGGGTGCGCAAAAACGCCTTGCCCGCCGAAGGTGTCTTTGAATGCGCGGGTTAATTTCAGCAGGTGGGTTTCGCGCAATATCAAGCGAGATATGGGGGTTGAGATATGTTGCAGGCTGAAGGCCTCATGCTCAATCGTGGGGAAGTCGGCCGAAATGGGGGCGTTGCTCATAGATTTTTCATAAATTTTTTAAGGGATGGGTGCGCGAAAGACAAGGCGCCAGCTACAACTGGCATAGCGCCATCTGAAAGGGCACATCGTGATTCACTTGATAGGGGTGGCCGGTTTCCCGATCCAACCGCATAAACCGAATCGTGACACGATGTTTGCTTGCGCTAATTTCGGGGTATACATTGGCTTGCGCTGGCAATAATACACGGGTCAGCTGATAGGGCAGGCTCGATTCCAGATTGAGCTGGAAAAATCCTTCTTCCGCACAAAATTCAGCCTCGGCCACACTGGTACGGATCAGGCTCAGCACCAAATCATTTGCCGCGCGAATAAGGCTAAGTGGCGCAATCCAAGCCGCTAAATCTGCTTGGCGCTCGCTCGGGGGCAGGCTGAGCCAATAATGCAGGGCGGCTAAATCAAAAGCGCACAATGCCCCAGGGATGGAGGCGCGTTGGCGTACCGCGTTAATCAGTTCATGATTTTTAAGGTGGGCGCCGGGTGTGCCTGGGTAGCGGTGCAGCTCATCTAATAAATGGGCTTGCTGATCGAGCAGTGCATGGAGCTTCTCGGCATTGACTCTCGGCGTATTTGCAACGTGCAGGAGCTTGGCTTGTTGGCGTTCCAGCTCTTTGATGAGTTCCCGTTTGACATCAATTCGCCCCAGTACATCGGTGGCTTCAATGAGAATTAAAATGGCGCAGAGGGTGGATTCGGCGCATTCATCATTTAGGTGATATTCCATGCGGCTAAAGAGGTATTCCAGCCGTAAACAGGCGCGAATACGCTCATTTAAAGGCTGTTCAAAAACAGAGAATGCCGGTGTCATCTTTTTATAAACTACCTTTTAAATCAATAGGTTGGTTTGCTATGTGCTCGACCCGCCCGTTGATATGCCGCTTACGCGCTTTAGCGGCCAAATCACGATCACGGTTTAAACCTAATCAGAGGCTTCCAAAGTGTGCGGAGTTTAGGCGTATCGAACTCCGCTAGGATCACATCATGATAGGTCATTCTGGCTCATAGCCCAAAATGGGCGCGAGCCAGCGTTCGGCTTCTTTGAGCGGCCAGCCTTTGCGCTCGGCGTAATCGTGCGTTTGATCGCGGCCGATTTTTCCGGTGCCGAAATAGCGCGCTTGGGGATGCGCTAAATACCAGCCTGAAACCGCTGCGCCGGGAAACATGGCATAACTTTCGGTGAGCGATATGCCCGCACGGGAATCGGGCTCAAGCAAGGACCACAGCGTGCCTTTTTCGGTGTGATCGGGGCAGGCGGGGTAGCCCGGCGCGGGGCGAATGCCTTGGTAGTGTTCGTTAATTAATTCCGCGTTGGTGAGCGACTCATCGGGTGCATAGCCCCAAAACTCGGTGCGCACCCGCTGATGCAAGCGTTCGGCAAAGGCTTCGGCGAGGCGGTCGGCAAGGGCTTTTAATAAAATGGCGTGATAGTCATCCAGCGCTTGCTCGAAGCGGGCAATGTGCGGCTCGATGCCATGTCCGGTGGTGACGGCAAAGCCGCCAATCCAATCTTTGATTTTAGTGCCCGTTGGGGCGATAAAGTCTGATAGGCATTGATTGGGCTTGCCCCCGCTGCGCGGCATTTGTTGGCGAATGTTATGCAGGGTGGTGTGCACGGCCTGGCGTTTTTCATTCGTGAAAATGCGGATGTCGTCATCCACACTGGCGGCGGGCCAAAAACCAATCACGCCACTGGCGCGCACCCATTTTTCTTCGACAATGGTTTTGAGCATCTTTTGCGCATCATCAAAGAGCTTTTGCGCCTCGGTGCCGACTACGTTGTCGGTCAAAATATCGGGGTATTTGCCAAAGAGTTGCCAGCTTTGAAAAAAGGGCGTCCAGTCGATATAGGGCACGAGGTCATCGAGTGGGTAATCTTCAAATACGGTAATGCCCGGTGTTTTTGGGGCGGTAGGCGTGTAGGTGGAAAAATCTAATATTTGTTTGTTGGCGCGGGCTTCGGGCAGCGAGACGCGCTTATCTTCGGCCTGATTGGCTTTGCGGCGGGCGACCAGCGCTTCATATTCTTCAGTGATTTGAGCGGCATAGGTGGCTTTGTTGGCGCCGAGCAAGCTCGCGGCGACACCCACCGCGCGTGAGGCATCCAGCACATGCACCACGGGTTGGTGGTACATGGGCGCAATTTTAAGCGCGGTGTGTAGTTTTGATGTGGTGGCGCCGCCAATCATGAGCGGCAGCGTAAAGCCCTGGCGCTGCATTTCGCTGGCCACGGTCACCATTTCATCGAGCGAGGGGGTAATGAGCCCCGATAGGCCGATGATGTCGCATTTTTCGGTAAGGGCGGTATCGAGGATTTTTTGCGTGGGTACCATCACGCCTAAATCGACAATCTCGAAGCCATTACATTGCAGCACGACGCCGACGATATTTTTGCCGATGTCGTGCACATCGCCCTTGACGGTGGCCATTAAAATGCGCCCGGCCGATTGTGCGGCGCAGCCGCCTGCCGCAGCCTCGGCCTCCATAAATGGCATTAAGTGCGCGACGGCTTTTTTCATCACGCGCGCCGATTTAACCACCTGAGGCAAAAACATTTTGCCCGCGCCGAATAAATCGCCCACGATATTCATGCCGTCCATCAACGGGCCTTCGATGACATGCAGGGGGCGTTCGGCGGCAATACGGGCTTCTTCGGCATCTTCCAGCACAAAGGTATCAATGCCTTTAACGAGTGAATGGGCGAGGCGCTCGTTCACGGGTAATTCACGCCAGCTCATGTCCATCGTAGATTTGGCTTCGCCCGTGCCCGTGCCGCGATATTTTTCGGCAATCTCCAGCATGCGGTCGGTGCCATCGGGGCGGCGGTTCAAGACGATGTCTTCGACCGCTTCACGCAGTTCAGCCGGAATATCATCGACCAGCACGAGTTGCCCCGCATTCACAATGCCCATATCCATGCCGGCGGCAACGGTGTGGTTCAAAAATACGCTGTGAATGGCTTCCCGCACCGGCTCATTGCCCCGAAACGAGAACGACACATTCGAGACGCCGCCCGAAATGAGCGCATGCGGCAGGTTTTGCTTGATCCAGCGCGTGCCTTCGATGAACTCAACCGCATAGTTGTTGTGCTCTTCAATGCCGGTGGCAATCGCGAAAATATTCGGGTCGAAGATAATATCTTCCGCCGGAAAACCGACTTCTTCAGTGAGCAGCTTATAGGCACGGGTGCAAATCTCGATGCGCCGCGCCACGGTATCGGCCTGGCCTTGTTCATCGAACGCCATAACCACCGCCGCAGCGCCATAGCGGCGTACCAAGCGGGCGTGCTCAAGGAAAATATCCTCGCCTTCTTTCATCGAGATTGAGTTGACGATGGGCTTGCCCTGCACCCACTGCAAACCTTTTTCGATGACATGAAATTTCGAGCTGTCGATCATGATCGGCACGCGGGAAATATCGGGCTCGGAGGCAATCAGCTTTAAAAAACGCTCCATCGCAGCTTCGCCATCAATGAGGCCTTCATCCATATTAATGTCGATGACTTGCGCGCCGGCTTCAACCTGCTGGCGGGCAACATCTAAAGCCGTGGTGTAATCGCCTTCTTTAATCAAGCGCCGAAAGCGCGCGGAACCGGTCACATTGGTGCGCTCGCCCACATTCACGAACAAGGATTCGGCGGTGATGTTGAAGGGCTCTAACCCCGATAAGCGGCAGGCGGGTTCTGGCACGGGCGGCACGCGCGGCGGGTGGGGCGCCACTTTTCTGGCCATGTAGGCGATGTGTTCAGGCGTAGTGCCGCAGCAGCCGCCCACAATATTGATGAGGCCAGAGCTTGCCCACTCGCCAATTTGCTGCGCCATCGGGTCGGCTTCAAGGTCGTATTCGCCGAGCTCATTGGGTAAGCCTGCATTCGGATGCACAGATACCGGAAACTCACTCACCCGAGAAAGCTCGGCCACATATTGCCGCAGTAAATCTGGCCCCAGCGCGCAATTCAAACCAATCGATAACGGCTGGGCGTGGCGAAGGCTGTTATAAAACGCTTCGGTGGTTTGGCCCGAAAGCGTGCGCCCCGAGGCATCGGTAATGGTGCCAGAAATCATGACCGGCCAACGCTGGCCGAGCGATTCAAACAGGCCCTCGAGCGCGAACACGGCCGCTTTGGCGTTCAAAGTGTCGAAAATGGTTTCGATCATCAAAATATGCGCGCCGCCTTCGATTAAGCCCTCGGCCGATTCGCGGTACGCGGTAACGAGTTCATCGAAGGTGACATTGCGAAAGCCGGGGTCGTTCACATCCGGTGAAATAGAGCCCGTGCGGCTGGTGGGACCAATCACACCGGCGACAAAGCGGGGTTTATCGGGGGTTTCTAAGGTTTTGGCATCGGCGCAGGCGCGGGCAAGCTGGGCGGCGGCCACGTTAATTTCACGCGCGTATGCCTGCATCTCGTAGTCGGCCATTGAAATGCGGGTGGCGTTGAAGGTGTTGGTTTCTAAAATATCTGCGCCCGCATCCAAATAGCCTTGATGGATGCCCTCGATCACGCTGGGGTTGGTTAACACCAGTAAATCATTGTTGCCTTTAAGGTCGATAGGCCAATCTTTGAAGCGCTCACCCCGATAATCGGCTTCTTGGAGTTTATGCTTTTGAATCATGGTGCCCATCGCCCCATCGAGCATCAAAATACGCGTGCGCATTAGCGCGCGAAGGGGGGTGAAAATGGGGTGCTCAGTCGGTTTTTGATACATGGGTACAGATTTAAAGCGGTGATGGGTTGAAAATTTTTGTGCTGTCGTTAGTGGTTTTTGTCTAACGCATCAGGCCGTTCAGATTGTTTGCGACGTTTGTGCAAAATAACATTGAGCCGCCATAGCAGCCGAATCGTGATAAAGCTGACCACCCCGCTCACGGTCGAGATCGTGAGCAAGCCCAAGAGCATGGGCAACCAGAGGGTGTGAATTTGCGCCATGACCCATTCAAAGGATATGCCGGTCTGGGGCAGAGCCAGCGTGCACCCGGTGAGCCACGAGCCGATCATGTACGCCGCCCAGAAAATGGGCACCATGGTGAATGGGTTGGAAATTAATGCCATCGCCACGGCCAGCGCCACATTCACACGCAAAAACACGGCGGCAATGGCGGCTAACACCATTTGAAAGGGAATCGGGATGAACGCAATAAATAAACCCACCGCCACGCCACCGGATACAGAACGGCGATTAAAATGCCATAAATTCGGGTGAGATAACCACTTGGCGAAGGGCTGCATGAATGAGGGAGATAACACCGTCTCTTTACTCGGCGCCCATCTCTTAAAGAATTTGCGTGGCATGAGGTTCTCGGAAGCGGTTGCGAAAAAGGTTGGCTGAGTATAACTAAATTGCGCGATGTCGTCTGATGAGGCCGCGCGCATTAATCCAGAGCAGGCGGTGGCGCTGATTTTTCCGCACTCGATTTTTTCGGTTTCAGCGCAAACACAATCGGCAGCATCACAATAAAACTGATTAAAATCAGTACAAACGCATCATGGTAAGACAACATATTGGCTTGCGATGACAGTGTGCTGGCCAAGATGGCCGCGCCTTGCGGTGTATCGGGTGTGAGATGTAAAGGCGCAAGATATTGCCAAACAAGTGGGTTCTCGATCGTCATGCCGCCGCCGAGTTGATTCCAAGCCACTTGCGCTTGGCGACTCACCAGCGTGGCCACAATCGAGATGCCAACCGATGAGCCCACGGTGCGAATTAGGCTGTATAAACCGGCCGCCTCGGCGGCATATTGGGGCGATAGCGTAGAAAACGCCACCGTGGAAAGTGGCTCAAAAATCATGCCCATACCCGCGCCCTGAAACAATAAAGGCCACACAATTTGCCAAGTATCGACATC
>DZCK01000198.1 GCA_022730245.1 Halothiobacillus neapolitanus | reverse complement strand
TTAAAGCCGTGTTAGACGCGCGTATTTTGCGACATGTAAGCCCAGCCTTCAGCGAAGATCCGCTGCGCGTGTTGCGGGTAGCTCGCTTTGCAGCGCAACTGGCTGAATTTAACTTTACCCTAGCGCCTGAAACCGCAGAATTAATGCGCACCATGACGGCAACCGGCGAGCTTGATACCTTAACCGCCGAGCGCGTTTGGCAAGAAACCCACAAGGCCTTGAGCTGCAATCACCCCGCCCGCTACTTTGAGATACTGCGCGAAGTGGGCGCACTCAAGATACTTTTCCCCGAAGTGGATGCCTTATTTGGGGTGCCACAACCCGAAAAATACCATCCCGAAATCGACAGCGGCGCGCACACCTTGCTCGCGCTCACCGCCTGCGTCGCACTCACGCCAAGCGTGGATATTCGCTTTGCTGTGCTCTGCCACGATTTAGGCAAAGCCCTCACCCCGCCCGAGCAATGGCCGCGCCATATCGGCCACGAAGCGCGCGGCGTGGCACCGGCCACCACGTTGTGTGAGCGGCTGCGCATACCCAAAGCCACCAAAGAACTGGCACTACTCGTGACAGCCCAACATGGCCGCGTGCATGTCGCCAATGAGATGCGAGCCGCCACCCTGCTCGATTTAATCGAATCGCTCGATGGCTTGCGCCGCCCCGAGCGCATGAATGATGCCTTGCTCGCCTGCCATGCCGATGCCCGTGGGCGCTTAGGCTTTGAGCACTGCGATTATCCCCAAGCCGCACGGGTGCAAGCCGCCGCCGCGCTGGCAAGGCAAGTTTCCCCCGCGCCCTTTGTGGCCGAGGGGCTGAACGGCCAAGCCATGAAAACAGCACTGCATCAAGCCCGCGTGCGCGCCTTAGCGGCGCTTTACACGGCTTTTTTTCACTAAAGCGGCGCTTGAGTCGCTTGTGATGCTTGTGATGCTTGCCCCGATTTTGCCGGCATCGGCGCCACATAGCCCGCCAGCAGCAGCAAAACCCCAACCCCAATAAACGAGATAATGCGCGCAACCGTATCGGAACCGGATAAATCCACGAAAAACAGTTTCAGCACCACCCCGCCCAGCAGCGTTGCCGCCGCGAGCCACAGCCTACGCTGCCCTAATCGAGCGGCGAGCACAATCAAACCCAAACCTAAAATCGACCAAGCAATGGAATACGTCGTTTGGGTCGTGGCCTGCATCCAAAACGAGGCATCGCCGAGCGGCAACCCCGCAAACACGGCAAGACTCCGTGCCAACATCGCATTCAGCCAAGCAAAGCCCAGCAAACTGAGCGCCCAAAAACCATAGCGGCGCATGGTGCGCGTTAATAAAAGGGTCTGATCGCGCAGTAAAAAAATCAGCAAGGCGAATATTGCCCCCGTCAGCCCATCCACCCCATTAAATAACGGCCAATCCCGCCAAGTGAGCGGCCACGCCCAATCTGAACCATAGTTGGTATTTTCAATGTCAAAAAAATGCACATTAAGCAACCACAGCATTAAAAACACCATCAAGCCCAGCGCTGCCCAACCGCGAAACACCGCCCCATAAGCCCACGTTTTCGCAAAGGGCCAATGGGGGGCAAACTGCATCCAAGCCAGCATCAAAAACGCCAAGAACCCCCAAGCCAAGGCAGACCAAGCGTAAAACCAGAGGGCAACACGCCATACAACCGGAACGCCGCAAACAGCGTTAAATACAGCACACCGATGCCGCCGCCCTGCAATACAAGCGCATAACCTAAGGAACCTCTGATTGAATCCTTCGTGAGCCGAGTTGCTGATCCAAAAGCCGCAAAACGAGGCAGAGGCCGAAGGTCGTAGTTATTCTACGATGCCAAGGCTGATAACGAAGTGTTGCGGCCCATATTAAATGAACAAGGGGCGGCAACCCGCATGGGACGGGCTT
>DZCK01000197.1 GCA_022730245.1 Halothiobacillus neapolitanus | reverse complement strand
GGGTCCAGCCTCCAAATAAAATCAAATACTTAACCCGCGCTGTGCGGGTTTTTTATTTTCCGCAGGGCACCGGTGGGCACCAATCCACACAAAATCTCAATGCGGCAGTATGGGTTTTAAATCGCGCGGCGCCCGCTTAAGAGAAGATTCAATCGCTAAGACATGGCGGGTGGTCGCAATCACGGTATCAGGATTCAAGCTCATGGATTCAATACCAATTTCGACCAAAAACGCCGCCATTTCGGGATAGTCAGACGGCGCTTGTCCACACAAACCCGAATGAATCCCATTGCGCGCGCAGCCTTCCACCGCGAGCTTAATCATGGCCTTCACGCCGTCATCGCGCTCATCATAATCAAAGGCAACGAGCTCGCTATCTCGATCAACCCCTAAGGTCAGTTGGGTTAAGTCATTGGTGCCAATGGAGAACCCATCAAAGCACTGGGCGAATTGGTCAATCAAAATCACGTTATTGGGAATTTCACACATGGCATAAACCTGCAAGCCGTGCGCGCCACGTTTAAGCCCGAACTCGGCCATTTTGGCGAGTACGTCATCGGCTTCTTTGACGCGGCGCACAAAGGGCAGCATCACAATCACATTGCTTAAACCCATCGTTTCACGCACGCGCTTGAGCGCCAAACACTCCAACCGAAAGCCTTCCACATAGGCCGGATGCGCATATCGAGCCGCGCCCCGAAAGCCAATCATGGGGTTGGGTTCCACCGGTTCAAAGTATTTACCCCCCAAAAGCCACGCATATTCGTTCGATTTGAAATCTGACATCCGCACCACGACCGGTTTCGGCCAAAACGCCGCCGCAATGGTGCCAATCCCTTCAGACAGTTTTTCGATAAAGAACGCTTCACCGCTGGGATAACCTCGCAGCAAATTTTTAATGGCCACCTGTTCGTCGGGGTCATCGACTCGCTCGGGATGAATCAGTGCCAAGGGATGCGCCTTAATGGATTCATTGATAATGAACTCCATGCGCGCCAGCCCAATCCCATCATTGGGCAAGAAAGAGGTCTTAAAGGCCAAATCCGGATTACCCAAATTCATCATGATTTGCGTCACCGGGCGGGCAATATCACCCACTGCCGTGCGCTCCACATGGAAGGGCACCGCGCTTTCGTAAATACGCCCCGTATCGCCCTCCGCGCAGGAAACGGTAATCAAGCTGCCATCCACAATGGTACTGGTCGCGTTACCCGCGCCCACCACGGCAGGAATACCAAGTTCACGCGCGATAATGGCGGCGTGGCAGGTGCGTCCACCGCGATTGGTCACAATCGCCGCTGCCATTTTCATCACCGGTTCCCAGTCGGGGGTTGTGATGTCGGCAATCAGGATTTCACCGGGTTTGAATTCGTTTAAGTGCGCCACATCGCTTATCACGCGGGCTGGACCTGAAGCAATTTTTTCACCGACGGAACGTCCGGTAATTATCACCTTACCCGTGCCATCCAGCACATGACTTTCCAGCTCATTCACCTGTCGCTGTGAGGCAACCGTTTCTGGGCGCGCCTGAACGATATAGATTTTGCCATCCAGACCATCTTTCGCCCATTCCATATCCATGGGCCGCTGATAGTGCTGCTCAATGGCCAGTGCGTAGGCAGCCAACTCAAGCACATCGTCATCCGTGATGCAAAAGCGGGCACTATCCGCCGCTGGCGTGGGAATATTCCGGGTTGTGTTGCGGGCTTCCCCCGCCAAGTACACCATTTTGAGTCCTTTGCATGGCCAACCTACTTTGTGGCCAAAACCCAAATGGGGCAATTTTTTAAGCATTTTTCAGTTTTTTGGTCAATTTTTGCCATTTTCTGCTCGCTTTTCATCGTGTTACAGGGCGTTTCCAAATTCTGGACGCATCTATCCTAAGGTTCCTAGGCACAGG
>DZCK01000196.1 GCA_022730245.1 Halothiobacillus neapolitanus | reverse complement strand
GCCACGGTTGTACCCACTGCGCCGGATTCGTTTTTGGCGGGCAGGATGATGGATAGACGGTTTGCCTTAGTCGCATGGTTCATGGCGTTTTCCCTGATTTTTCAGCTTGGATGATGGCAAGCTGCCCTTCACGCAGCTTGTGTAGTGCATTTTCATCGTAGGCTTTGCGCAGTGGCGTGCTGACCAGCCCCTGCGAATGCCGATCAATCAGTTGCAGCCCTTCTTCAAAGAGTCCACCGCTATTCATTAGTCCGAGGGCAAGCTCTAGGGTATCTAGGTCCGGGCGGTTTGCCAGGGCGCGGTCAAGATGTTCCAGGGTGGGTTCAAGCTTTTTTTGATCCATGTAAACGGCGGCAATAATGATTTCAACATTGGCAAGATTGCGCTTGTCGGACACAAAACGCGGGTTTTTCAGTGCGTCATCGGCAATTTGGCTAAAAAGCTCAGGCGTTAGCACGCCCTTGCAATCCTGTTCCTGCAAAATATGGCGTAACTGATCGAGAGTGGCGGGCAGAGCCTGTAAGTTTTCTTCATCAGGCAGCGATTTTCTAACCCGCTGAATACGCTGTTCAAGCTGCGCGACATCCTCGTGCCCAATACCGCAAGCCAGTTGAAAGCTCTGCAGGCGCAATCCATTTGGCATTTGGCTTTGCTCGGCAGCCTTGTCCAATACCCTTAGCGCCGTGGGCAGGTCATTTTCCAGAAAATAAGCCTGAGCAAGGAACTGAGCTGCGCGCTCGGACTGAGGGAACTCAATCGCCCATAGCTCGGCGGCCAAGCGCGGATTGCCATACAGCGTAGTGATTTGCCAGAGCGAATACGCCAGCACGGCGAGATACAGCACCAGCCCTGCCCCTACAGCCGCCAGCCTTTTGGTGCGCGCGCCCCAGTCGGCCAAAACGGCCACCAAGGCAAACCACATGCCGACAAAGGCCAGATAATTGCGGTGTTCAAAATAAAGCTCAAGCGGTAACACGGTGGATTCGAGCACATGCGCAACCCAGAACCAGGCCAGCGCAAACGCCAACCAGGGAAAGCGGCGGCGCAGCCCGATGGCAAGACCCGCGAGCGCCAGCCAGGCCGCAAGCGCAAGCCAAGGCAGGGTTTCGCTAAAACTTGCCAGTCTTACGCCGTCATGAAACGGAGAAATCGCAGCAGGGCGCGGCAAAAGGCTTAGGCGCACATAGTCCCAAAGAATCAATAGTTCGCTGGCCAGCCGATCAAACATACCAAACGGGCGCATGGCGTAAATAGCCTCATGATTCAGCGCATTCTTGACCAAATAGCCGAGAATCAACAGCATGGGTAGGCCGAGCGCCAGCCAGCGGAAAGCCAGCCAAAGTCTGGGGATTTGTGATGTGGCGTGTTTGAAGGCAGGTGAGGGCAGTAGCAACAGCTCAAGCAGCAAAATAAACCCCGGCAGCAAGGCGGCTTGTTCCTTGCTGAATACGCCCAAAACACCACCCAGACCAATGGCCAGCCCCATCAAGAGTATGGCGTGCAAGGGCGCGCGCTCAAGCGATAGGCGAGCGCTCAGATAGCCCCACATGCCCGCCAGCATAAAGGTGCTTGAAAGCAGGGTCATGCGCTGAATAGGCATTAGGCTGGCCGAGGCGAGCAGCGGTGAAAGCGCCCACAATGCACAGCTCGCAACCGCGACCCAGGCTGCACGCGGCGCAGACCACCGCAGGTTGCGCCCCAGTGCGAACAACATGCCAGCCAGCAGGCTGGCATTCAGCACATGCAGCAGGCTGTTGGTATAGAGCAACGCGGCCACATCGTTCGGCCAACCGCTACCATCGAGCAAAAACGTCAGTAGCGACAGAGGCCGCCCCAGTGGCCCGGCATCGCCGCCGAGTACAAAACGCCGCGCCGCCTCGCTATGAAACTGCCCATCGGCAAACACAAAGGCCAAGCT
>DZCK01000195.1 GCA_022730245.1 Halothiobacillus neapolitanus | reverse complement strand
TAGTAAATTATCTAAAGATGTGCCGCCTTTTGTCATGGCTGATGGCGCGCGGGCGCGTTCTATTGGCTTAAATAAAGAGGGGCTTAAGCGGCGTAATTTCTCTGCTGAAACGATCACCTTGCTGAATCGCTGCTTTCGGCAACTGGTTAAAAAGCAGGGCGATGAGATGGTTTGGGCTGAATTTGAACAGGCCGCAGAAAATGAACCCGCTTTACAGCAAATGCTTGATTTTATTCGTGCCAGTGAACGCGGCATAGCCCGTTAATCTTGAAGATTTCCGTTATGACAGACGTTTTTCGCACAGAATCTGATAGCCTCGGGGCTGTTTTAATCCCTGCCGATGCGCTTTGGGGCGCGCAAACCCAGCGTGCGATTGAAAATTTTCCAATGAGCGGCCAGCCGATGCCAGCCGAGTTTATTATTGCTTTAGCGATGGTTAAATCAGCCTGCGCGCATGCCAATAGCGCACTGGGTGTACTGCCTGTTGATATTGGCCAAGCCATTATCAAAGCCAGTGCCGAGATTATGGCGGGGCACCACCGAGATGCCTTTCCGATTGATGTGTATCAAACCGGATCGGGCACCAGCACGAATATGAACGCCAATGAGGTGATTGCGAATCTTGCCGTTCGGGCAGGAATTTCGGTTCATCCGAACGATCATGTGAATATGAGCCAAAGCTCAAATGATGTGATTCCCACCACCATTCGGGTCTCTGCGGTTGAATCGACGCTCGCCCGCTTGATGCCTTCGCTTGACCATCTTTTGCGCACGATAGAACACAAAGCAGAATCTTTGGCGGGGCAGACCAAGATGGGCCGCACGCATTTAATGGATGCGATGCCGATTCGCTTCGATCAAAGCTTGATGGCTTATGTCGATCATTTGTTGGGTGCAAAATTAACCATTGAGCAAGCGTTAGAGCGGATGCGGGCATTGCCGCAGGGCGGCACAGCGGTCGGAACGGGCGTTAATGCGCCCGAAGGTTTTGCCGCAGCATTTATTGTGGCCTTAAATCAATCATCGAAGGGTGGGTATCGGCTCATGCCTCGGGCATTCGCGGGATTATCGGCTCAAGATGAACCCGTTGCGCTCTCGGCGGCGTTGCGGGGCTTGGCGATTGTGCTCACTAAAATTGCTAATGATTTACGCTTAATGAATTCGGGGCCCTTGGCGGGTTTTAGTGAAATTAGCTTGCCGGATTTGCAACCCGGCAGTTCAATTATGCCCGGCAAAGTGAACCCCGTTGTGCCTGAAGCAGTGGCCATGGTGGCCGCGCAAGTTCAAGGGTTGGATTTATCGATTGCGCTCGCAGGCCAGTCGGGGTTGTTCGAGCTGAATGTCATGCTGCCGCTGATTGCGAATAATTTATTGCAATCGATCACCTTGCTCAGCAACGCCATGCGGCTTTTAGCGGATAAAGCGATTGCGGGCTTCACGGTTAATCAGGCGCATATTGCGGCGAGTTTGGGGATGAATCCGATCTTGGTGACGGCCTTAAACCCTATTATTGGTTATGAGTTAGGTGCCAAAATTGCAAAACGTGCTTATCGTGAGCAGCGTGCGATTTTTGATGTGGCGCTGGAAATGACGGACATCCCTGAGGCTGAGCTTAAGCGGTTATTGGACCCCGTGCGGTTAACGGGGCAGTAACCAGTTGCTCTGTGTCGCTGATGCGCCACTTCAATTTGTCTGTTGATTTGTGCTTAGCCATTGTTTAGAAAAGGATGTCTGCTATGCGATCCCCCTTTGTCGGTTTATGTTTATTGATGCTGCCCACTTGGGCCAACGCAGCGAGCCCTGATTCGGTACCCGATTGGATTTACACTATAGTGGACCCCGATTTTCGGACAGTGAATTAAGATAGTGACCTGCTGTAAAAGGAGCAGGTGATGAGCGAAACGAACCGGAAGAATTTTAG
>DZCK01000072.1 GCA_022730245.1 Halothiobacillus neapolitanus | reverse complement strand
CTGGTCGTTCCGCCTGTTCTAACCGGTAGTGAGCACCGATCATCTGTGAAATTTCACCGGTTGATTTTGCCGTGCGCTCGGCTAGATTGCGCACCTCTTCTACTACCACCGAAAAACCACGCCCAGCTTCTCCGGCTCGCGCGGCCTCAATGGCGGCATTGAGCGCCAGTAAATTGGTTTGATCCATCAGCAAGTGCATGGATGATTTGACTTGCTGCATCATTAAGGCATCTGTCACGCCCAATATCTGCACAACGCTATCTATTTTATTTTGAACGTCCAGATTTACGTCGGCGGTGATGCGTTTTTGTTCAATCAACGAAAGCCCGACCGCACCACCCAAAACCATCAAAATAACAAAGGCCGAAACCGGCACAATAAATCGCGCTTGAATGTTATTCTTGAAAATCATTAAAACGCCTAACTAATTGAGTCGTAAACTTAAAAAAAATAGATCACAGGCTGATCGGGTGTTGATCTTATCGGCCAAATTCGGCCAAACTTTACCAAGCCCTCCTGCGGGTGCTTAACCTGCTGAATCGATTAAAATAAACTTACCCTTCATTTAACCCAAACAGGCATTCTGAAATGAACAATGCACGCAGCCCAACTCAAGCCCCTTCGGTCATTTTTATCTGCATGGGCAATATCTGCCGCTCGCCCACAGCTGAGGCGGTGTTTCGCAAACAGCTCGCCGTGGCGGGGTTGGCGGATAGGGTTGTGGTTGATTCTGCGGGCACGCATGCTTACCACATTGGCAATCCGCCCGATGCGCGTTCGACTAAAACGGCGGCCGAGCGGGGCTATCAAATGGATGCGCTGCGCGCCCGGCAAGCGTTGCGGGAGGATATGGAACGATTTGATTATGTGCTGGCGATGGACAGTGAGAATTTGCGTTTAATCCAAGCGTTAGCGCCCACGCATTTGCGCGATAAACCTAAGCTTTTCATGCGCTTTGCGCCCGATTATGGCGTTACCGAGGTGCCAGACCCCTACTACGGCGGCGATCAAGGCTTTGAGCAGGTCTTGGATATGATCGAAGCCGCTTGTGCGGGTTTAATTTTGGATATTCAGCAAAAATTGCGTTAGGGAGCCGTTAAATCGACGGTGACGGCGGGGTATTCAGTTTGGAATGCCCATAGGAATACGCAAAATAAATCACAAAACCAATCGCAAGCCAGCCTAAAAACCGCAGCCAAGTGACCACGGGCAAAAATAGCATCAGCGCGCCGCACGATAAAATCCCTAAAATCGGCAAGGTATAACCCAACGGGTTTTTAAAGGGGCGTGGTAAATCCGGCTGGCGCAGCCGCAGCACAATCACCCCTAAACTCACCAGCACAAACGCGGCCAAGGTGCCGATATTTACCAATTCAGCTAATACACCCAACGGCAATAAGCCCGCCACGAGCGAGATAATCACGCCAGAAATCACAATAATCCGAAGGGGGGTTTGAGTTTTTGGATGCACATGCGCGAGTTTCGGCGATAACAAACCATCGCGCGACATGGCAAAAATAATGCGGGTTAGCGCGTAATACAACACCAACATCACGGTGGTTAAACCGGTAATCACGCCCGTGGCCACCAGCGCCGATGCCCAGTTATAACCCAATAATTGCAAAGAATAGGCCACGGGCGAGGACACATTAAGCTTTGTGTACGACACAATGCCGGTGAGCAAACCCGAAACCACGATATAAATTAGGGTGCAAATAACCAGCGAGGCAATAATGCCAATCGGCACATCGCGCTGTGGGTTGCGCGCCTCTTCCACCGCCGTGGATACCGCATCAAACCCCACATAGGCAAAAAATACGATCGAGGCGCCGGCCAAAATGCCAATCGGCTGGCCGGCGGCGGTGTGTTCAAACCAGCCAAAGGGCACAAAGGGCGACCAGTTTTCGGGGTGAATATTAAAACCCGCCACCCCGATAAACACAGCGATAGTGAGCAACTTGATAAACACCATGGCCACATTAACGCGAGCCGATTCTCGCACGCCGATAATCAATAAAATCATGAGCATTAAGATGATGACGGTGGCGGGCAGATTAATTAAACCGCCCGCAACCGGCGCTTTGGTGAGCATGTCGGGCAGGCCAATCCCAATTGCCGTGAGCGCATTATTAAAATACCCCGACCAACCATTGGCGACCGCCGCCACCGAGACGGCATATTCCAAAATTAAATCCCAGCCGACCATCCACGCGATCATCTCGCCAAAGGCGGCATAGCTATAGCCATAAGCACTGCCCGACCCACCCACCGATGCGGCTAATTCAGCATAAGCCAGTGCGGCAAACGCGCTCGCCAAGCCGGCAAAAATAAACGATAACACCACGGCAGGGCCTGAGTATTCCGCCGCAGCAATGCCTGTGAGCACAAAAATACCCGTGCCGATAATTGCGCCAATACCTAAAAACGTGAGATCGAATGCACCAAGGCAACGTTTTAAACCAGAATCACAATAGGCGGCGGGGCTGGCGGGTTTTCGGCGAAATAAATTCATGGTGATCCTACAATCCTTAGTTGAGCTCAACGTGCGAACTGCTATGCCATGACAAGCCAATGACATAACGCTTTTTTTGGATTCTAGCAGCCTCAGCGCTATTGATGGGTTCGCTCTGTATTGATCGGCCTTTTGAGCGCTATAATTGCAACCCCTTTTACGTTAACAAAAAGAGAATCTGATGGCTGTTCGCAAAACCTCGCCCGCTCAATCTGAGCTGATTCATGCGGGCAACCCCGATGTGATCGCACAATATGAGCACAGCATGGCCGAGTTAGAGCAAATTGTGGCGCGAATGGAACAAGGCGACACCACGCTTGAGCAATCAATTCAAGACTATGAGCGCGGCACCCAATTGGCTCGCCAGTGTGCGCAAGCACTTAAAGCGGCCGAGCAGCGTATTGATGCGTTAAGCCTGCCCGCAGAACCCGAAACTGCCGCGCCTAAATCCAAACCGGCGATGCCGCCTGCGGATGCGTTTTTTGATGTCTAACGCAATGGGGCGCACATCGGCTTTGGCCACTGAATTTGGGGCTGAATTCAATGCTGAATTGAGCGCCGCCTCTCTAGCCGAATTTACTACCTGGCACCAAGCCTTCAAACAGCTGTTTGAAGCGCAATTAGCCCAGCATTTGCCCCTCATTTTAGCAGGCGCGCCCGCGCGTCTGGCCGATGCCATAAGTTATGCCGTGCAACAAGGCGGCAAGCGCATTCGCCCCATGCTCGTTTTGCTGGGCGGGCATATGGCTGATGGCACCCCTCTGCTGCCTGAGCCCGCCACACTCAATCAAAGCCCGTTATGGCCAGCGGCGATTGCCGTCGAGCTGATTCATGGATACTCACTTATTCATGATGATTTACCCAGCATGGATAACGATGATTTGCGCAGAGGCAAACCCACCGTGCATCGTGCCTTCGATGAAGCCACCGCTATTTTGGCGGGCGATGCACTCCAATCTTTAGCTTTTTTGCTGTTAAGCACCGCGCCTGAGGCAACCGATGCCACAAGGCTCGCTTGGGTGCGCTTATTAAGCGAAGGCGCTAACCGCATGGTATTCGGCCAGCACATAGATACCTCGCCCGCCACCCACGCCCCCACGCCCCCTGAATTAAGCCAAATGCATCTGCTTAAAACAGGCGCCTTGCTGCACGCCGCGCTGATGATGGGCGCCGTTCATCAATCCGAGGCAATTCAGGCCGCGCTGGCCGCCTTCATTCGCCCGTTAGGCCTCGCTTTTCAAATTCAGGATGATATTTTAGATGCCACCGGCAGCGTCGATCAGCTCGGTAAAACACCGGGCAAAGATGCCGCCGATCACAAAGCCTCTTATGTCACCGTGTTGGGGCTCGATTGCGCGCGCCGCCATTTAAGCACCACGATGACCGAAGCCTTGCACGCACTCGCCCCCTTGGGGGAATCTGCCAATGCCCTGCGTGCCTGCGCAGAGTTTGTGCTCACCCGAGATCACTAATGCCGCCCCTTTCCCGTGATGCCCCACTGTTGGATTTACTCGACTTAATCGATCACCCCGATGATCTTCGACGCCTAGCAAAGCGCCAGCTGATACCGCTTGCCGCTCAGTTGCGCGCCGAGCTCATCACCTGCGTGGCGCAAACAGGCGGCCATTTAGCGGCCAATTTAGGCGTGATTGAGCTCACAATCGCCTTGCATTATGTGTTCAACACCCCCGATGACCGGCTCGTGTGGGATGTAGGCCACCAAACCTACGGCCATAAAATGCTCACCGGTCGGCGCGATGCCATGGCCCGTTTACGGATGCGCGATGGCCTATCGGGCTTTACCCGCCGGGCAGAAAGTGCCTTTGATCCTTTTGGTGCCGGGCATTCCAGCACCTCCATTAGCGCCGCGCTCGGCATGGCGGTGGCCGCCAAATTACACGGCAAAACACAGCACGCCGTCGCGGTGATTGGTGATGGCGCGCTCACGGCAGGCCAAGCATTCGAAGCGCTCAACCATGCCGGCGAGTTAAACGCAAACCTGCTCGTGGTGCTTAACGACAATGAAATGAGCATCTCCAAAAATGTCGGCGCCTTAAACCAGCATCTCACCCGTCTGCGCAGCAATCCTGTGGTGAGTAAATTGCGCAACAGCGGGCAAAACTTGCTCGCGCAAACCGGCCCTTTAGGTGAAATTTTAAATACCACGCGCGCAGGCTTGCGCGATGGGGTCAAACATTTGCTCGGGGTAACCAGCTTATTTGAGGAGCTGGGGTTCAGCTATTTTGGCCCGATTGATGGCCACGATGTTACCTTGCTCGTAGACACCTTAGAGAACTTGCGCACCCAAACAGGCCCGCGTTTATTGCATGTCATCACGCAAAAAGGCCGAGGTTTTAACCCCGCCGAACTCGACCCCGTGCGTTATCACGGCGTGGGTAAATTTGATCCCAAAATCGAACCGCAACCCATCCCCGCTGCCATCGCTAAAACCTGGACTCAAAGTTTTAGCGGCTGGCTCGATACCCAAGGCGCCAACCCCAACATCGTCGTTGTGACCCCAGCCATGATTGAAGGCTCGGGCTTAGCCCATTTTGCCGCTAAATATCCCAGCCGCTGCTTTGATGTGGGCATAGCCGAGCAACACGCCGTCACTTTTGCAGGCGGGCTTGCCACCGAAGGCCTGCGGCCTGTGGTCGCGATTTATTCCACCTTTTTACAACGCGCATGGGATCAGGTTATTCATGATATTGCCCTACAAAACTTACCCGTACTGTTTGCTATCGATCGGGCGGGCTTGGTTGGCCCCGATGGCGCAACCCATGCGGGCAGTTTCGATTTAGCCTTCGGCCAAGCCATCCCTAACCTTAAAATTGCCGTACCAAGCGATGCGCTCGAACTTCACACAGCGCTTAACCTCGGCATAGAAGCCCCCTCGCCCGTGCTGGTGCGTTATCCCCGTGGTGAATGCCCCACCGATTTAGGCGGTGAACCGGCCAGCCATGCCTATAGCTTGCGCGTGCGGCGGCGCATGCCCACGCCCCAACGCAGCCTTTTGGTGGTGGCGCTGGGCTCGAAAGTGCACACCGCACTCACCGCTGCCGCTGCGTTACCTGTCACCATCGTCGATTTGCGCTGGGCTAAACCCATCGACTGGGGCAACTTGCGCCCGCTCATCGAGCAGCATGCCGGTTGGCTTATTATTGAAGAAGGCAGCAAACTCGGCGGCATCGGCGCAACACTCATTGCACAGGTGGCCGAACAAGGGTTGTGCAAACCTGTCAAGCACTTAAGCTTGCCTGATGAATTTATTGAGCACGGCACACGCCAAGAATGCTTGCACGATTGCGGACTTGACGAAACCAGCCTAAACCGTACGATGACCGAATTTTTGACGCAGGTACTGCCCGCATGAATACCGCCCACAGCAATCCCAGCCTCTCGCAAATCAGCCACCAGTTAGCTGCGTCCAGCGGCACCTTCGCTTTGAGCGTTACGGTTGATTTTGCCGCCGCGCACCAATTGCACGGCTATGAGGGCAATTGCGCCCGGCTGCACGGCCACAATTGGAAGATTATTGTCGAAGTCACGGGGCAAAAGCTTGATGGCGTCGGCATGGTGGTTGATTTCAAAACCATGAAAAAAGCCGCGCGTGACGCCGCCAAAAAGCTGGATCACCAATTTTTGAATGAAATCGCCCCGTTTGACCAAATCAACCCCACGGCCGAGCATATTGCCCTGTGGTTTTTTGTTGAATTAAGTGGCGTGCTGAATCAACCCAACGCCCGCGTTTCAGCTATCACGGTTTGGGAGAACGATTACTCCGCCGTCACCTATCGCGCTTGACAGCTCTGCTAAGCTTAAATTTTCATCTCGTTACAGGTTTTTTATGCCCCATACCACTCAGCCCGCCACTCAGCCCGCCGCCATGCCCGATGTGCAATCTTCGTTCGATGCCCGCAACATTGAAATTGATCGGGTCGGCATTAAAGCCATCAAACACCCGCTGACCGTGGTTGATGGTACTTATCGCCAAGCCAGCATTGCCGAATGCGCGCTCACCGTTGCCCTGCCTGCCGATAAAAAAGGCACGCATATGTCGCGGTTTGTGGCGTTGCTTAATGCAGAGCCGCTGGAACTTTCGCTCGCCACCCTGCCCGATTGGACGCGCCAAATGGCCGAACTGCTGCATGCCCACAGGGCCGATGTGCAGTTCACCCTGCCGTTTTTTGTCGAAAAATCAGCGCCCGTTTCTGGCCAAAAAGCCCTCATGGATTATCAGCTGAGTTTACTGAGCCACCTAAACGCCCAAGGCCACTGCGAAACGCGGCTTGAGCTCGTGGTTCCGGTCACAAGCCTGTGCCCTTGCTCCAAAGAAATTTCAGCCTACGGTGCGCATAATCAGCGCTCGCATGTCACCGTAACCGTGCGTGTGACAGACAGCGCCCTCTCGATTCGAGAGTTAATCCGCGCGATTGAAGATCAAGGCTCTTGCGCGCTCTGGGGCTTACTCAAACGCCCCGATGAAAAATTTATTACTGAATACGCCTTCGATCATCCTAAATTTGTTGAAGACATGATCCGCGATGTCGCCGGCACCCTCGCTACCCACGCCGGTATTGATGGCTACCGAGTCACGGTTGAAAATTTTGAATCGATTCACAACCATTCAGCCTGGGCCGTGATTGACCGATTGGGTTAAACCGCCACCAAATAAGGCCATCGCGTTGGCATCCAGTTGGCGGCCTAGTGCATCGGGCGCATCGCCCCGCAGCTCGGCCAAAACAGCCAATTGCTCACCGATAAACGCCGGTTCATTCGGTGCATTTTTATGCTGCGCCCCCGGCTGATTCGGCGCATCAGATTCCAAAAGCAACCGATCAACCGGCAACGCGGCTAACATGCTGCGCAGCCGCGTGGCGCGTGGGTGGGTGATGGCCGCGCCCACACCCAAATAAAACCCTTGCGCAATGAACTGCTCGGCCTGCTGCCGCGACCCCACAAAACCATGCACCACACCGCGCAAACCGGCAGTGCGGCGAATCACCCGCAGTAGCTGATCGGCCGATTTTCGCTCGTGCAAAATCACCGGCAACTCATGCGCCCGAGCCAGCGCAATTTGGCCTTCAAACAACGCCATTTGTTGGGTTATCGGTGGTCTATTCGGGGCAAAATCCAGCCCAATTTCCCCCACCGCCAACGTATCGTGGCGCTCATGGTCGAGCCAAGTAGATAAAGCCGCAAGCCCAGCGCTTGGTGCCATCTCAGAGGCCCACCACGGGTGGATGCCATAAGCCAAGCCAATAGAACACCCCCATGCGCGGGCTTGCAGCGCCACGCTTTTTTGCAGCGGCCAGCGCAGCGGCGCCACGCCGACCGCAAGCACACTCGTAATGCCCGCCTGCCGAGCCCGCTTCAATACAGCCAAGGGTGAATCCGCAAGCAAATCATCGCAATGGCAATGGGTATCGATCATCGCGCAAGCCCTTTATTGGTTGGCCGCCCCGGAATCCGGTGCGGATGAATTAAGATCCGATTCAATAAATCTTGTATTCTGCCGATAAGTACTTAACACCGCACTTCAGGGGCTCCGCATTTGAATCCTTCAACCCTTATCGGCATGATCGGCGGCTTTGGCATTATTATTGGTGCCATTTTGCTGGAATCGAACCATATCGGCGATTTTATTAACCTGCCCGGCTTGCTACTGGTACTGGGCGGCACCTTGGCAGCCACCTTAGTCAGCTACCCGCTGCATGAAGTGTTGCGCGTTTTTCGGGTGTTTAGCATCGTGCTGCGCAATGAGCGGCTTTATGCAGAGCGTGATATTGCCGAGCTAGTGGATGTGGCCAAGCTCAAATTCCAAGGGGAAATTAACCGCGCAGATGAAAAACTAAACCGCATCAAAAACCCGTTTTTACGCAGCGGCATGCAAATGGTGCTGGATGGCGCCAGCAATCAAGACATTATGACGCTCCTACAGTGGCGCATTGGCCGAATGCGTGCCCGCGAGCGCGCCGAGGCGCAAATTTTTCGCACCATGTCGTCATTTGCCCCAGCGTTTGGCTTGCTTGGCACCCTGCTCGGTTTAATTAACATGATGCACGCGATGGATGCGGCGCACTTTACCGAAATCGGTGGCAGCATGGCTCTGGCACTGGTCGCCACACTGTATGGCATTTTACTGGCCAACCTAGTGTTTAAACCCATTGCCTTAAAATTGGAGCGCCGCACCGAACAGCGCGTCATGGTCATGAATATGATGGTTGAAGGCGTCATGCTCATGCAGCAACAACGCTCGCCCGCCTTCATCCGAGAAACCCTGCAATCCTTCCTCGCCCAAAGTGAGGACGAGCTGCGCGAGGTAGCCGCCCAACCGGCCAAACGTGCCGCGCCTTCCC
>DZCK01000071.1 GCA_022730245.1 Halothiobacillus neapolitanus | reverse complement strand
GTGTTGGTGTCTGGATGCTACCTCAGCAATCTGCCAATAAAACTCTTGAAATTTCAACCCTTCAACAGGCGCAAAATGTAGCGCCAAGCTTCGGGTCGGCGGTTCTCAATGGCATCACGGCATTGCCCGTTATGGCGCGGGTTGATTCGGCTACCGTGCTGCCCGCTTGGGCACAAACCCCGGCACAAAAGGCACCAATGGATCCTTATTTAATGACGCATTTTGAATCCGTTTCTCCCGATTTATCTGAAGTGATGCCATCGCTGCGCATGATTAGCTTTCGACCGGAGTAAGGATGACGCGCGTGGCTGGGCTTAATATTCAAAATTTAGGGGCTTCAATGCGGCGTAGCGCACTAATCGCAGCGGGTTTGCTGGCGCCCTTTGGCTATGCCCTAGCGGATTCTTGGCAATTGAGTGCTTTTTCTGCGCACCTTGTGCCTGTTTCAGCCACACCCTCGCCACCCGAGGTGCCTTCAGCCGATGAGATAGAAGGTTGGCTGACCGATATGTCGCGGGCAATGCGCCAAACCGACTACACCGGTACCTATGTTCATATTCGCGGCGATCAAATCGATACGACGCAACTGCTGCATCGTTACACATCCTCAGGCGAGCAAGAGCAGCTAGAAACCCTCAACGGTGATCCGCGTACCGTGATTCGGCATGGGGATTCTTGCGAATGCCAGTGGCCTGCCCGTAAAGAGGTGGTTTTTGGTGATTTCCCCAGCGTGCGCTCTCGGCTCTCGGGTGAGCGGTTCGCGCACCCCGCTGAACTTGCCGATAATTATCAAATAGTCAGCCTTGGCCACTCTCGGGTGGCGGGTATGGCTTGTCATTTAGTCGGCTTGGTGCCAAAAGATGAGTATCGCTATGGCTATAAGCTGTGTATTGGCGATGGCTCTCATCTCTTGCTGCGTATGTCGATGTATAACGAGCAAGGCTTGCCCATCGAGCACGATTTTTTCACGCATATTCTGCCGCAGAATCTGCGCGCACCCGTGTCGGCTAACGACCCGCAGTGGCCATCTATCGTGATGGGTTCGCCGCAAACAATTCCGCCGGGCTTTAAGGTTGTCGAGCAGGCACCCGCAGCGCCGCCCAAAGCGCTGACGGCTGATGAGGGTTGGATTGTCTCCCCCGATCTGCCCGG
This sequence comes from Halothiobacillus neapolitanus, assembly GCA_022730245.1. Classification (GTDB taxonomy): domain Bacteria; phylum Pseudomonadota; class Gammaproteobacteria; order Halothiobacillales; family Halothiobacillaceae; genus Halothiobacillus; species Halothiobacillus neapolitanus_A. The sequence continues at coordinate 7,741 of DZCK01000071.1, read as the reverse complement.
TTACCGCATTAAAAGCCGAGTATGGCGCCAAAACCCAGCGACGGGACACCCCTTTGAGCATATGGTGGTGTCCGATGGGCTTTCAACCGCCTCGGTTTTTATTGAAAATATGCCAGAGGCTAAAACACTAGATCCGCAAGCAGCTAAATATGGTATGAACATTGCCGTCCGCCAAGCAGGCCCTGTGCGCCTTACTGTGATTGGTGATTTACCGATGGCCGCTGTCACGCAGCTATGCAAAAACACCGTGATGGTTAAAAATTCATCTAAAGCGCAGGCGGAACAAAACCCCCTACACACCCCGCAAATTGAGGCGCGCTAAGTGAACCTGCCGCCAATCCAACCCCCAAAGCCTCTAAGTGAAGCCCCTGTGGTCGGCTCGGTTGGTTTTGCGCTTGAGCGCTTAACCCAATGGGATGAGCAATCGGGCACCGCATCGGATGCGGATGGCCAAAGGGATGCGTTTATTCGCGAGCAGGGGGTGGTGGTTGCCTTGGTGGCCGGCGGGGTGGTGGTTGAAACCCAAAGGCAAACGGGCTGCCAGTCTTGTGCTGCGCGTGGGGGCTGCGGCATTAACTTGATGCAAAAAGCCCTTAATCGCAAACAACATCAGGTTCGGGTTTCAACCGATCTAGCGCTGCGCCTTGGGGAGCGGGTAGAGTTGGTTTTGCCTGCCAGTGCTTTGGTTCAGGCGTCTTTGATGATGTATGTGTTGCCCCTTTTGGGGCTAATGATGGGTGCGCTTGCAGGCCAAATGCTGTTTGCAGCCAACCCCGCGTCAATTATTGGCGGGGCATTGGGCTTCTTCTTAGCTTTGCTTGGGCTGTCTCGGCGTCAAAATGGATTATTTGCCAACGGGCGTTATGCCCCGCAAGTCGAGCAAATTCATTCACCAAACTATCAATAAGCGGTTTTTTGCAAATCGCACCGACTTATAAACGGTGTGTTTGCGCGCAACGGGTGATAGGATTATTTCTTTTTTGCTTATCGGTGTGCGCCAACTGTGACTCTTCGTTTTCTTGTTTCTGTTTTGCCAGCCCTCTTGCCTGATCTATTTAAAAAGCGGCGGGTTGCGCCGTTCTTTGCGATGTTCTTGGCTTTTATTGTTGCGCTCAATTTAACGGCTTGTGGCGATCAAAAATCGACGGCGCAAGTAACCGGGCTGCCTGATTTCTCAGCCTTGGTGGCCGCCAATAATAATTCGGTGGTGAACATTACGGCAATTGCCCCTTTGGCTGCGCTGCCCGATGCAAACGATGCTGAGGCAACACCCAACACGCGGGATGATCCCCTCAACCAGTTTTTTAATAAATTCTTCGGGTTTAATGGCGCACCAAGGAGCGATGGGGCAGATACCCCGTCAGAAAATGAGCCAGACATCAGCTCAGAGCAACCCGACACCAATAGTGGTTCGGGCTTTATTTTGAGCCAAGATGGCTATATTTTAACCAACCAACACGTTATTGATGGCGCCACTTCAGTGTTCGTGCGGCTGGCGGATGGTCGGGAGCTTAAAGCACAAGTGAAAGGTGTCGATAAAGCGGGCGATATCGCCTTGCTCAAAATTGATGCCGATCACCTCAAACCGGTGGTTATCGGCAATTCTGATGCAGTGAAACCGGGGCAATGGGCTGTCGCGATTGGCTCACCTTTTGGTTTTGATCATTCCGTTACGGCCGGCATTATCAGCGCCAAAGGCCGCGCGTTACCCGGCGAGGCCGACCAGCGATATGTGCCTTTTTTGCAAACGGATGTGGCAATTAACCCCGGCAGCTCGGGTGGGCCTTTGTTTAATACGCAAGGCCAAGTCATTGGAATTAATGCACAAATTTTAACGGAATCCGGTGGCTATAACGGGTTGTCGTTTGCCATCCCCATTAATTACGCGATGCAAGTAGCCGATCAGTTGAAAAAAAGTGGCGTGGTTGAACGCGGCTTTTTAGGGGTGCAAATTCAATCGCTGGATCGCACCATGGCTCAAGCCATGGGCATGGATCGGCCTCAAGGCGCGCTAATTACGGGTTTTGTGGCAGGTTCTCCTGCGGCGCAATCCGACCTGCAACCCGGTGATGTGATTACTGCCGCCAACGGGCATCCCATTGGTGAATCATCGGATTTGCCGCAAACCATTGGGGTATTGCCGCCCGGTGCCGAGGTGACGCTGACGGTATTAACCATGGGCAAAATGCACACCGTCAAAGTGCAATTAGGCGTTTTACCCAAATACACGCCCACCCAAATTCAACCGATGAAATCGCATGATCTTATCGTGGATAACTATGGGTTGCTGCTCACCGATGAGGCGGGGCAAATTCGCATTAAAGCTGTTGAGCCGCAAGGTCCTGCTGATACGGCGGGGTTACAAGCCCAAGATATTGTGTTGTCGATTAATCGCCACCCCTTAAATTCATTGGCTGCGGCAGAAACCGCCTTTAAAGATGCCCAAAAAGATAAACCGAATGCCGTACTCATTCGGCGGGGCGATATTCAGCATTTTCTCGCCCTATCGCTGCAGCCCGATTAGTGGGGCATGCATTGCGGTCGAATCGGTTATACTGCGCCGCTTTCGCTGGACGGCATACCGGTTTTCGTGTGCATTCGGTGGTTTAAGCCCTTGGGTTTTTTCGTGCCTTGATGGCCTAATTTTTAATTTCATTATTGAGTAGTTTTATGTCCGAACGGCTCTCGCTGATTCGTAATTTTTCGATTATCGCCCACATCGATCATGGTAAATCCACCTTATCTGACCGCATCATCCAACTCTGTGGCGGCTTAACTGCGCGCGAGATGGAAACCCAAGTGCTTGATTCTATGGATATTGAGCGCGAGCGCGGGATCACAATTAAAGCGCAAAGCGTGTCACTGGATTACCCTTCACGCAATGGCAAAACATACCGGCTCAATTTTATTGATACCCCGGGGCATGTCGATTTTTCATATGAAGTATCCCGTTCGCTGGCGGCTTGCGAAGGGGCATTATTGGTGGTGGATGCCTCACAAGGGGTGGAGGCGCAATCGGTCGCCAATTGCTATACCGCCATTGATTTGGGCTTAACGGTTGTGCCCGTGCTCAATAAAATTGATTTGCCCGCCGCCGAGCCGGAGCGCGTTAAAAAAGAAATTGAAGATGTGATCGGCATTGATGCCCACGATGCGGTGCTCACCTCAGCTAAAACCGGTGTGGGTATTGAAGATGTGTTGGAACGTTTAATTGAGCTCATCCCCGCGCCGGTTGGCAATGAAGAGGGTCCGCTCAAAGCACTCATTATCGATTCTTGGTTTGATAATTACGTGGGTGTGATTGCGCTGGTGCGCGTGATTGATGGCGCGATTGTGCCGAAACGCAAAATTAAGGCCATGGGCACGGGCGATATTTTTCAAGTCGATAAGGTCGGTGTGTTCACCCCAAAAACGCTGGCGCGTGAAGGGCTATTTGCCGGCGATGTGGGCTTTGTAATTGCCGGCATTAAAGACATTGATTCGGCCAAGGTGGGCGACACGCTCACCGATGCGGAACAGGGCGCCACCACCCCCTTGCCTGGCTTTAAAGAAATGCAGCCGCGCGTGTTTTCCGGCTTGTACCCCGTTGAGGGTGAGGATTATGAAAATCTGCGAGAAGCGCTGCGCAAGTTGCGTTTAAACGATGCCGCACTGCATTTTGAGCCGGAAGTTTCGCAGGCTCTTGGTTTTGGCTTTCGTTGCGGGTTTTTAGGCCTGCTGCATATGGAAATTGTGCAAGAGCGTTTAGAGCGGGAATATGATCTGGATTTAATCGGCACCGCGCCTACCGTGGTGTATGAAATTGTGGAAAACGATGGCACAACCTATCGCATTCATAATCCTGCCCAGTTGCCTAATGTTAATAATATCAAAGAATTACGCGAGCCGATTATCGAGGCCAGCATTTTCTGTCCCGATGAATATGTGGGGGCAGTCATTGGCCTGTGCATTGAAAAGCGCGGCGTGCAAAAAAACTTAAGCTACATCGGCAAGCAGGTCACGCTGGTGTTTGAACTGCCTTTGGGCGAAGTGGTGCTCGACTTTTTTGATCGACTCAAATCCGTGAGCCGAGGCTATGCCTCATTCGACTACAAATTTTTACGTTTCCAAGACGCTGATTTAGTCAAAATGGACATGCTGATTAATGGCGAGATGGTCGATGCGCTCTCGCTGATTGTGCACCGCAGTATTTCGCAATCACGCGGACGCGATTTGGCCGAGAAGCTTAAGGAACTGATCCCGCAACAAATGTTCGAAGTGGCGGTTCAAGCGGCAATTGGCGTTAAAATTATTGCCCGCAGTACCGTTAAGGCTCTGCGTAAAAATGTGTTGGCTAAATGTTATGGCGGCGATATTTCGCGAAAACGCAAGCTGTTAGATAAACAGAAAAAAGGCAAAAAACGCATGAAGCAAATTGGTCAAGTTGAAGTGCCACAAGAAGCATTTTTGGCCATTTTGCAAATGGATTCGAATAAATAACCCTCTATCTTTAGCGCCATGCGCACCTTGGGAGAATGGCTTTGGATTTTACGTTGATATTAGTGATTGGCACGGTGCTTTCAGGCCTGATTTGGCTAACGGATAGTTTGGCGTTTAAACCTGCTCGGGTTCGGCGTGCCGCGTCAGGGGCGGTCGCTGATAAGCCCTTGGTTATTCATGAGCCTTTGCTCGTTGACTATGCCCGCTCTTTTTTCCCTGTCTTGCTGATTGTGTTGGTTGTGCGCTCGTTTATTGTTGAGCCTTTTCGTATTCCCTCGGGCTCTTTGATGCCGACCTTGCTCGTTGGGGATTTTATTCTCGTCAATAAATTTGCCTACGGGCTGCGCCTACCGGTGCTGGATACCAAAATCATCCCGATTGGTGAGCCCAAACGCGGAGATATTGCCGTGTTTCGTTATCCCAACGACCCAAAAATTGATTACATTAAGCGGGTTATCGGTGTGCCGGGCGATCATATCCGGGTGGTCGGCAATAAATTATGGGTGAACAATGTGTTGCAGCCCGAAACTTATGTCGGCGTGTATCCGGGCGATGATGGTATGCGCATGGCGGGTGCGGATGTATATGAAGAGGATTTAACCGGCATTAAACATCAAGTTTTGTTTGAAAAAGATGGTTATCGACGTGATGGTGAGTGGGTTGTACCCCCGCATGAGTATTTTATGATGGGCGATAACCGCGATAACAGTAACGATAGCCGCTACTGGGGTTTTGTGCCTGAGGCCAACTTAGTGGGCAAGGCCTTCATGATTTGGTTGCATTGGGATTGGAAAGACGGCAAATTTGATGCCAGCCGGATTGGTAAAGGCATTCACTGATTTTTTTGTTTATTAATGGAAGAGGGAAAGTTTATGAAGCTTAAAGGAATGAAACATAGCGGGTCGCGCGCCCTGCGCCATCAATCAGGCATGACGCTGATCGGTTTGATTATGTATGCGTTTATCGCTTTTTTTGTGGCCATTTTGTTGATGAAAGTGGTGCCGTTGTATCTTACCGATCAAAAAATCACGAGTATTTTTACCCAGCTCAAAAACTTTCACGGGGATGCCATGGCGATTCGATCCACCATTGATAAGCAACTCGATATCAATGAAATCGATAACATGACCTCAAAAGATTTTAAAATCACCCCCTTGGGGAACGGGGGCATGAAAGTTGAGTACAACTACGATGGCCGTGCGGATATTGTTGGCAACTTGTCGATTGTTGCCTCGTTTGAACATCAAGTGAATGTTAGCCCTTAATTCAACCAATCCCCAGATAGCGGCGCCAGAGAAGCTGGCGCAGCGTTTAGGCGTTCAGTTTGTGCAACCGCAGTTACTGGAGATGGCGCTGCGGCACCGTTCGGCTGGCCACGTCAACAATGAACGGCTTGAGTTTCTGGGCGATTCCATTTTGAATATGGTGATTGCAGAACGCTTATACCACCTCCACGCATCGGCGCCCGAAGGCGAGCTCTCGCGATGGCGTGCCAGTTTAGTGCGTGAAGAAAGTCTGGCTGTGATTGCCCGCGAATTATCTTTGGGCTCCTACCTTGTGTTGGGCTCGGGTGAATTGAAAAGCGGGGGATTCCGGCGGGATTCTATTCTGGCAGATGCTTTAGAGGCGACGATTGGCGCGGTATATCTTGACCAAGGTTTTACCGTTGCTAAAACCATGCTTGAGCGCCTGTTTGAGCCGATGCTGGCTCACTTGCCCGATGCGGCCAGCTTAAAAGATCCTAAAACTCGCCTGCAAGAGTTTCTCCAGAGTGCAAAACGAGAGCTGCCGACTTATGAGGTGAGTGATACCTGGGGGCAAGCGCATAAACAAGTCTTTGAAGTCACCTGCCATTTGGCCGATTCAGCGCAAACCGCCCTTGGTCGCGGAAGTTCTCGGCGTAAAGCCGAGCAAGGGGCGGCTGAACGTATGTATGCCCTGCTTACCCAAACCCAAAAAGATTAATGCGTGCGTTTTTAACCCACCGACCCTGCGCCTGAACCCCTAGGATAACCCCACCCAATGAATGATGAATTACCTCTTGAATCGAGCACGCTGTTGCCATTAGCTCAAGGCGTATTGGGCGAGCAGCGGTTTGGTCAAGTGGCCATCGTGGGTCGCCCTAATGTGGGTAAATCGAGCTTACTTAATCGGTTGGTCGGGCAAAAAATTAGCATTACAGCCCCCAAACCTCAAACGACCCGCCATCGTATTACGGGTATTTTGAGCGAAGCGCGCGGGCAAATTGTGTTTGTGGATACCCCAGGCATTCATCAGGGCGGCTCAGATGCGCTCAATCGCCAGCTCAACCGAACGGCGCGCAGTGGTTTTGATGGGGTAGATTTAGTTTTATTTGTGGTGCAAGCCGGGCGGTTTAACGAAGAAGACGCCGCCGTATTGAGCTTGATTCGCGAATCATCCTTGCCCGTGATTTTGTTAATTAATAAAGTTGATTTAATCCGCGATAAGGTTGAGCTGTTCCCGTTTCTTGCCGCCATGCAAGCGCGCCATGCGTTTCTTGCGTTATACCCTATCTCGGCTCGACGTGATCGTGGGTTTGATGGCTTGCTCGATTTATTGTTTAAGCAGATGCCGCTGGGCGAGCTTATGTACGATCCCGATGAGGTAACCACCATTACCACCCGCTTTATGGCGGCAGAAATTATTCGGGAAAAACTCGCGCGTCTTTTACACGATGAGTTGCCTTATAAAACAACCGTTCTCATTGAGCGCTTTGATGAAAGCCCGCACCTAACGGAAATTGATGGCATCATTTATGTCGCCCGAGATAGTCAAAAAGGCATTGTGATTGGCACAGGCGGCGCTAAGTTAAAAGAAATTGGTGTTCAGGCACGGCACGATTTAGAGCAGCTGCTCAATACGAAAGTCATGCTGCGCCTCTGGGCTAAAGTACGGGAAGACTGGGCCGATGATGAACGCGCAGTTCAATCGCTTGGGTACCAGTTACCCGAGTAGCAACTAATCAATCAGGGTGAATTTTTAGTGGGCATTGCCGCATTTGTGCTGCATACACGGCCATGGCGCGATACCAGCCTTATGGTTGATTGGTTAACACTTGAATTGGGCTGGATTACCACCGTGCAGCGCGGCGCACGCCAGATTGGCAAAAAATCGCCGCCAAAGCCCATGGCATTTCATCCGCTCACGGTGCAATTGGTCGGTCGAGGCCCGCTTAAAACCGCGACGCAGGTCGAGCCGCTGGCAGGGCCTTATTGGCTACGAGGTCAGGCATTGGCCGTTG
>DZCK01000194.1 GCA_022730245.1 Halothiobacillus neapolitanus | reverse complement strand
GCTACTTTTTCGTGTACCAGCGCAAGGCGTTGACGGTCGCTTAAGTCGAGCAGGTTATCGCTGTTGCCGATGGCTTTCCACACGGCTTCGAGGCTGTTGTGTACCAATGTGCCACGCAATGCGGCATCGGGTCCTTCGCTGGCGGTTTTGCTGTCTTTGGCATCGAGTCTAAATTGCGCAAAAGCGCGAAAGGGGCATTGTGATTGCGCCTTAAATAGCCCTGTTCCGCCTTTGGCTGCCTCGTTTGTTACGAGAGGAGGGGCTTGCCAGTCTTGCCATAAAAGCGGTGTGATGTGTTGCGTGGTTAACGATGGGCTCGATAAGGCGTTTTGCCAATCCACCGTTAATAATCCCGTTGGTAGTAGGTCGACACGACTGCCATCGCTACGCGCATGACTGACAGTAATCTGCCCTGCCTGTTCCATGACGGCAGCCAATAGTTGTCTGGCGTAGTCTGCTTGTTTGCTGGGGTCGGCATCGCGAACGCCAGCCTGCTTTTGCAGGCGCAGCGGTATCAATGGGTTAGGGGTCGCTTTGGGTGGCCATTGCTCAAAGCCCATATCGGCGATCCATAGTGCATCGCAGGCTAAGCCCGCGGCTTCCATCATGCCCAGTAGTTGTACTTGTGTCTTGCCCTGACGCGCTTGCCACGGCATGATGAGCACGCCATCGAGTAACGACAAGGCTTTTTCAAGTGAGACCTTGCCGCTGACTAAATCGAGCGGAGCGAGTTGGTCAAAGGCATCATCTAAAGCAGTCCATGCCTGATAAGCCAAACTGCCCAGTCCGCGCGGACTTAACCCGACCTGCGTTAAGCGTGAGCGCATCCATATTGCCCAATCTGAGGGGAGGCGTCTCGTGCTGATATCGGCGGGGAGTTTCCAAAGGGTTAAACAGTGAAGCCCCATGCGAACCGCAGCCAGAAGGCGCTGCTCTTTGTCTAACAGTGCTCCCTGTTCTTGTTGTTGATGCGTGAGTGACTCGTCAATACGTTTCATGCGCGCAAATAGGCTTTTCCACTGCCAGTGTGCAGTTTGTGCTTCTGTTAGCCATTGTCCTAAGCGCAAAGCCTCTACCGAACCAGCCGAAAAAGGCGAGCGTAATAAGTTGAGTAAATCGGCATGGTCGATGCCATCAAAGCGTAGCCCCAGCAGTAGCCGAGCAATGGCAACAATGGGTTGTTGCGCTAAGGGATCGCCGAGCGATAAGTTAACGGGTGGCGGTGCATCCAACTGATGTGGCAATAAGCTTTGCGCTGCAGTTAGGGAGAGCATCTTTTCGAGCAGTCCATCGCGCCATTCGCGCATTCTGGGCAGGGCGACAACAAGGCGCGCATCGGGGTTGTTGGCGAGTTGCGAGGCAACCCAATGAGCAATGGCGTTTTGTTCATCATCGATGCTGACGAAGGCGCGTGCGCTATGAATCGGTGGCAGGTGCATGGCATGATGCGTTAAGCCATCAACGATTACGCCAAGTTGCTGTAATCGCTGCCAGAAAGACAACTCCAGCGCGGTCATTTGCACAAAGCCAATCAGTTGAATGTGTTGGGGCAATAGGGATGCTAAGGCGGGTAGGTGTTGTATCAGTGCGCTGAGCAGTCTTGATTCATCAAGCCAATTATCTTGCTCGCATCGGGCGATAAAGGCTTGCGACCAGCTCGCGAACTGAACATGTTCGGGGGTGCCGTCGGTAAAAGCAGTATCGCCCAGATCGATTTGCCATGCGTGTATCAGTTTCCAGGCATTGGCTGCCTGTGTTGCCAATAACGCAGGATGCAATAAGTCGGATAGGGTTTGTGCCTGTGTTTCGATTATCTGTTGCCAGAGGTGTTTCGCCTGATTGGCATCGAGTAAAATTGGTGGTTCAATACCCGCTTCGCACTGCAACACCACCCAAGCATCCCAGAGTTGGCGTTGCCATGTTGAAAAGGTGAG
>DZCK01000193.1 GCA_022730245.1 Halothiobacillus neapolitanus | reverse complement strand
GGCAGGTAGCTGTCGGTGGAAGTGGGATATGCGCCTGCGGATTACGAATTTCTCGGCCAAATCACCCGATGATGATCACCGCTTTAGTTTCGAATCTGCAGGTGCGCTTGAGTGCGATAACGACAAGCTTGAAACAGTTGCGGCAAGCTGTTGTGTGCGATGCGCGCGCATTGTTCTGGTCGGTTGGTGCGTTGAGTTTTGCCCGCTATAGCGAATTGGGTATGATGTGCGAATGGTTGCCTATTGGCCACTTTAATTTAATCATTCATGGAGTTTATTATGAAAGATCAAGCGCAAGCGTCGGCTCACCAGTACCAACGAGGGCGGGGGAGTGATGAGTCGCATCGCCAAGATCAAGCTTTATTTAAGCAGTTGCTGGCCGAGCATGGCTCATTAAAACGGGTCTCTGCGTTATTGCCGAATGGCATTCGCGTACAAACCACGAGTGATAAGCCCGAGTTAGTGCTCGTCATTCAAGCGCATGTCGAGGGGATGAAACGTCGCTTTGCCAATGATCGGTCGATTCGTTCTTGGGACCCGTTGTTTGTGGCCTTATTTGATTATCGCCACGAGATAGACATGGTGTATCACAATATCCCCACGGGGGTTGAGGCGGTGTTGACGGCCAAGGAGCCTAAGTTGATTGAGTTGATTCATGCGCATAATAAAACGCTGCATCAATTCACAGATTACGGCTTTGAGGCATCAAGGAACGCGAGCCCAGCGCCTGCTTGGGTGCTTGAGGAGTACGGCCAGGTTTAGTGTGGGGTGGTTTTGGCATTGAGTTTGGGCGCGGTTTTGCATCCGTATTGAGCATAAAGTTTATGCTGCTCGGTTTCGATCCAGTGTTCGATTTCTTGAATGAGCCCATCGGCGCGTTTGCCCGCGACAGAAATGGGTGCGCCAATGACGACATGCATGGTGCCTGCATATTTTATGAATTGGCCTTTGGGCCAATGGCAGCCGCTGCTAATGGCAACGGGAATAACATCAGTTTTGGCTTGAATGGCGAGCATGGCGGCACCGATTTTGTATTCAGGGGTGGCATCTGGGCGCAGGCGTGTGCCTTCGGGAAAAATAATCACATCGCGCCCTGCGGCTAACTCCGCTTTGCCTTGTTTGATGATCGTTTTCAGGGCTTGCGATCCGGCTTTGCGATTAATCGCAATAGGACCCATGCCGGCTAATCCGGTGCCGAAAATGGGTATCCATAACAGCTCTTTTTTTAAGATAAAGGCAGGTTTGTCAAGAATCGTGGGCAGTATCATTGAATCCCAAGTGGATTGGTGCTTGGCCGCGATGATTCGCCCTTGGGTCGTGCTGGGCTTTAAGTTATCGAGTCCTTCGATTTGCCAGCGCAGGCCGACAATCAAGCGCGCGAGCCACATGACGGTAAATCCGTAACTAAACATCACGTAATAACGACGTTGAGCGGGAAGCAGCCAGCCCATCAGCATGACGGGAATATATAAAATCAGCGCGATATAGCTTGCGATTTGAAAAATAACCGAGCGTATCAAAGCGATGAGCATGGTGTGCAAGCCTTTGAGTTAATCGTTTAGCAGGGCTAAATCCGCGATACTAAGAAACAGCGCGCGCAGCCGGTTGAGCAGGGCGAGGCGGTTGTCGCGCAGGGCGGTATCTTCGGCCATCACCATCACACCATCAAAGAAGGCATCGACCGCCTCGCGTAAGAAAGCCAGCTTGCCGAGGGCGGCGGTGTAGTCGCCTTGTGCAAACAGCGGGGCAAGTTCGGCTTCGAGTTGCTGCACCCGTGCGGCGAGTTCGCGTTCGGCAGGCTCGGCGAGCAGGGCTTCGCTGATGGTGGTGGGTAGGTCGCCCTCCGCTTTTTTCAGGATATTGCTGATGCGCTTGTTGGCTGCGGCCAAGGCATCGGCTTGCGGCAGGGTGAGGAAGTCGTTGACCGCTTGCGCAC
>DZCK01000192.1 GCA_022730245.1 Halothiobacillus neapolitanus | reverse complement strand
GATTACGGCCCCATTACCCATGCGTGGCAGGCGTGGGCGTGGATTACCTCGGGCTTTGCGGGCCCTTTGGGCCGGCCGATTTCGCTGGCGAGTTTTTTGATTGATACCCGTGTGTGGCCCGCACCGCCGGAGGCTTTCAAACACACGAACGTGGTGATTCACCTCATCAACGGGGTGTTGCTGGCGGGTTTGAGCCATGCGCTGGCACGCGGTTTGGGCTTAGAGGCCAAACGCGCGGGCTGGGTGGCGGTGCTGGCGGCGGGCTTTTGGCTGCTGCATCCGTTTTGGGTGGGCACTACGCTGTATATCATTCAGCGCATGGCGATGCTGGCGGCGCTGTTTGTGTTCGCAGGCTTGTGGGCGTATGTGCACGGGCGGCTGCAACTGGCGGCAGGGCGGGTTAAATCAGGCTATGCGTGGATGAGTTTTGGGCTGGCGCTGGGCACGCTGCTGGCGGTGCTTTCAAAAGAAAACGGCGCGCTGTTGCCGCTGCTGGCGTGGGTGATTGAAGCCTTTGTGTTTGATGCCGATAACCGCGCGCTCGATCGCAGCGGTGGTGGGTTTATTTGGTGGCGGCGGGTGTTTATTTATCTGCCCAGTGGCCTGTTGCTGGCGTACATGGCGTATCAGTTGCCGATGCTGTTTTCTGGCCACACGTTTGGGCGAAATTTTACCCCGTTTGAACGCCTGCTCTCCGAAACCCGCATTGTGTGGGGCTATCTGCGTGAATTATGGTTGCCCGGCCTGCACGATGGCGGCTTATTTAATGATGATATTCGTGTATCCACCAGCCTGTTTCACCCGCTATCCACGCTGTTTGCCACGCTCGGGATTTTGGGGCTGATTGCCCTTGCGGCATTTGCCCGCATGGCCAAAGCACCTTGGCTGCGCGCGCTGGGGTTGGCGATTGCCTTTTATTTGGTGGGGCAGTTGCTGGAATCTTCTTGGTTGCCGCTGGAATTGATGTTCGAGCACCGCAATTACCTGCCCGCTGGCCTCATGTTTTTACCTTTGGCCGTGTTTTTGGTGCAAAAAACTCGCCCGCCGGTGCGTTGGCCCATTTGGCTGGCGGTGGGCATTTTTGCCGTGTTCGCGCTCTTTACCTTCAAACGCGCCGATCTGTGGGGCAAGCCGTTTGCACAGGCCTTGAGCTGGGCGCAGCAACACCCCGATTCTGCCCGCGCGCAAAGTTATTTGGCCAACTTTTGGGAGCAAACCGGTAATTACCCCGAAGCCGAACGCTTGCTCGATACCGCCTTCGCCAAACACCCGGATGATTTGCTGGTGTTGGCGAATCGCGCCTTTGTGGCTTGCGATATGAATGAAGCGCGCAAGGGATTACGGGCGGCGTTATTAAACTTAGCGCAACACGGTGATTTGGCGCAAAACGTCACCGGCTATCAGTTCGATACCTTTTTAGGCCGCCTGCAAACCGATTGCACCGTGTTCGGCGCAAATTTTGGCATGCAGTTGATTGATGCCGCGCTGGCCAACCCCGTGGTGCGCCATAACCCCACGGCGCAACGCAGCTTGCTGCACCGCCGCGCGCTGTTCTGGCTGAAAGCCGGTAAGGCAGAATACGCGTTTGCAGATATGAAAACCGCGCTCTTGCTGCCCGGCACCGACCCCAGCTCGCGCCTGCTGTTTGCCGCCGAGCTCGCCTCGGCTAATCAGCAAGCGCTGGCGCTAAAACTGCTGGATGCCGTGCCCTCGCCACTGGCGCATATTTCAGGGTGGTCGATGCCCGCCATAAACCAGCGCGTGCTGCGCGATGCGGGGTTTTTTACCGATTCCGAAGCGCACCTGCGGGCGCAGTTAGCCCAAGATTTGGCGGCGCAGGCTTCCCCCTCATCGTAGCGCCCCCACCCCACGCAACGAGGGTGGTGCTTTAACTCCCTCCCCCCTCGTGGGGGAGGGCTGGGGTGGGGGTGTGAATTTGGCACCTGTGCTTAACGTTAACCC
>DZCK01000007.1:4656-34204 GCA_022730245.1 Halothiobacillus neapolitanus | reverse complement strand
GCCTTCTTTAAGCGCCAGCGCACGCGCATGGCCTAAAAAGTCCCCGGTTTCACATATGGGGCCGACAATCTCCCAGGTGGCGGTGGGTTCGGCCGCATCGGGCGCAACCGCCACAATCGCCATCACACTGCCATAGAGCGCCGGGCGAATAAGATCGTTCATGGCGGCATCGATAATGGCAAAATTTTTACCTTCTGCTTTATGGGGTTTGAGGTATTCCACTCGGCTCAACAACACCCCCGAGGGACCCACCAAAAATTTCCCCGGCTCCAGCATAATCGGCAAGCGTCGCGCGATGGGATGACGATCGATTACCCCCACCACGGTACTAACCCAATCGGCCGCTGTGGGCGGATGCTCATCGGTGTAGGCAATGCCCAAACCACCGCCCAAATCGAGGTGGTGCAATTCGATCCCTTCGAGCACTAAAAGATCAAGCAGCGAGAGCACCCGCTCCGCCGCCGCCGCAAATGGGCTCACATCCGTCAACTGCGAGCCTATGTGGCAATCAATGCCCACGATACGCAGATGCGGCTCGCGCGCGGCCTGCCGATATAAATCCGGCGCTTGCTCAATCGGAATGCCGAATTTATTGTCTTTTAAGCCGGTGGAAATATAGGGGTGCGTTTTGGCATCCACATCGGGATTAACCCGCAGAGAAATTGGCGCAACCACGTTCATGTCTTTGGCAATCGCGCTAATGCGTTCAAGCTCAGCCTGAGATTCCACATTTAAACAGCCAATACCCACGCTCAAGGCATAACGGATTTCATCCGCGCGCTTGCCCACGCCAGAAAACACGATTTTTGCAGGCACGCCGCCCGCTTTGAGCACACGCGCCAATTCCCCGCCCGACACAATATCGAACCCCGCGCCAAGCCGTGCCAGCAAAGCCAAAATGGCCAGATTGCCGTTGGCTTTAACGGCATAACATATTTGGTGCTTACGATCCCCAAATGCGGCGACAAGTGCGTGATAGGCTTGGGTAATCGCCGCGCTTGAGTAGGCGTAGGTTGGGGTACCGAATGCATCGGCGATCTGGCTTAACGGATAGCCGTCCAGCATCAGCACCTGATGGGCATCGCGGGTAAGGTGGGGGTAAGGTAAACGGCTCATAATTGGTGTGCTCTGGAGGTTAGTTTGAAAGGGATTGCGCGGCCATTGGCGCGGCAGGCGGCGGGCTTTCGGCGCCCTGCGCTGGCACCGAAGGGTTTTGAGCCTGAGCCGTGGCCTGAGCAGGAGCCGTGGCCTGGGTCGGCAACACCAGCGGCCCTTTTTGCCCGCAACCCGCCAGCAACGCAGCCAGCACGATTACGCCTGCGGGGGCTGCGCGATAAAAAAACACCGATGGCATCATGAAAATCACCGTGCAAGCGCCCTACAGCGCAAATGAAAAACAAGGTAGAAAGTTTGCCGCGCAAGCCTCGGTTTGTCGATAGCCGCGCGGCGGGTGGGTTAAAGCGGCGCGCGCAACACGGCGAAGAAAAACCCATCGCCGCCTTGGATGTCGGGGCGGATTCGTGCCATGCCACAGGTAGGCTCAACCGCAGGCGGCGCCACAAAATCGGTTATCGTGGCTGGCAGCGGCTCAAGGCGCCACGCGGGATGACGGCGTAAAAATGCGGCAATCTGCGCCTCGTTTTCATCCAACCATAAGCTACACGTCGCGTAAATCAGCAAACCATCGGGGCGCGTCACTTGCGCGCCGTCATCCAAAAGCTGCGATTGAATGGCACCCAAGGCGGCCAAATCGATGGCGGCTTGCTTTAATTCTGGGTGACGACGAACCGTGCCAGAGCCAGAACACGGCGCATCAATCAGCACGCGATCAAAGGGCGCGCGCCGAACCACTTCACGATCTTGGCCGTGATCTATCGGCTGGCATTCAATATTTTGCCAACCCGCGCGCGCACTGCGCTCAGGCAACCGGCTTAAACGCTCAAAATCCACATCGCAGGCCAACACGCGCCCCGCCTCACCCACCGCTTGCGCCAGCCCCAAGGCTTTGCCGCCCGCGCCCGCGCACAAATCCAGCACGCTCATACCGCTTTGCGCCTGGCAGGCTTCGATAATCCATTGACTACCCGCATCCTGAATCTCAAAGGCGCCCGTTTTAAATGCACTAAGCGTGGTAAGCGCCGCGTTATCCGCCAAACGCAACCCCTGCGCCAACCCCGCAATCGGCTCACTTAAAATGCCTGCGGCGTTAAGCTCTGCGCGCAAGGCCTCGGTTGTGGTGACGCGCGTATTGGTGCGAATATCCAGCGGGGCGCGCGCAAGCAGCGCAAGCCCAACCGAAACCGCCTGCGCGCCGAACGCCGCCCGCAAACGCTGCATATCGCCATCACTCAAACTCAACTGAGCGGCAAGCGACAGGGGGCGCGCAAGACGATCCGTAATCGCGGCAGCATCGACACCGGTCAACGCCGCCAAGGTGTCATCCAAGCGATCGGCTAACGCCAAAACAACGCCCAAACGCGGTAAAGATGCCCCCCGCTCGACATCCGCAGGTAAATCCATCAGCGCATCTAAAGTGCGCCAATAGCGAAGCACAAAAAACACCAAAACCTGTAATTGGTTCCGGTCGCGCTTACCCATGCTGCGCTCGGCTCGAAAAGCGTGCGCAAGCGCCCGATCACTGGGGATCTTATCGGTTTGAATTAAATCCAATAAGGCGGCTGCTCGCTGAATTTGCACCGGAAATACTCGGGGCGCATTCAAATCTGGCAGAGGCCTATTGGCACAAATGTCCGTGGCTAAATAATCAGCCGAATAATCCGCAATAGACATACATGACTTCTATAGTGAGTAAGTTAAGACCGGCAGGAACAAGGGCGTCCCGCCACAATAAGGTATTATGGGCAACGCAATTCAAACCCATTGCATTACCCTAGGAGCCCATTAAGCCATGCCCCATTCGACCGTTATGCTTAACTTTGAAGAATCGGGCGGGGGATTGCCCGTGCTTATTATGCACGGTTTATTTGGTTCCTCAGCGAATTGGCGCGGCGTTGCACGTGATTTATCCGATACCTACCGAGTCATTAACCTTGATCTGCGCAACCATGGCCGGTCGCCTTGGATCGACAACCTAAGCTTTGAAGCCATGGCCGATGACGTGCTGCGATTAATGGATCGCTTAGGCTTGGAGCGCGCACGGCTCATAGGGCATTCCTTAGGCGGCAAACTCGCCATGGTACTGGCCGACCGAGCACCCGAACGCTTCACCCATATGGTGGTCGTCGATATTGCCCCAAAAGCCTACCCCGCTTGGCACAACGACGTGTTTACCGCGCTGCGCGCTGTTAATTTGGCCACCTTAACTTCACGCGCAGCAGCACGCACTCAAATGGCGCCCTTTGTGTTTGACCCCGATGTGCGCGCATTTTTAGCCGCCAACTTAAGCCAAGAAACACACAACAACCAAACCACTTGGCGCTGGCGATTTAATTTAGATGCCCTAGAGCAAGCCTATCCCGAAACCTCGCAAATGCCTGAGCTCAACGGGTTTTTTTGCGGGCCGGCGTTATTTATTCGTGGCGCAGGTTCGGCGTATATTGGGTCAGAAGATCGCCCGATCATCGCCCGCAATTTTCCCGCAGCCTGCATGCACACGTTACACAAGGCCAAACACTGGCCCCATACAGAAGACCCTGACGGCTTTATGCGCAGCCTGCGCTTATTTTTTACGCAAGGCTGCCATCCGTTCAGCCCGCTCGATCAACCCACGGCGCCTTAACCGCCCTGTAAGAAAATTCCTACAGAACAAATCGCTTATTCTGACGGAACTCTGGCGACTTGGCGCTACAACTTGTCACACTTGTTGGGCATGATGATTTCGTGCTCAGGATAAAGCAGCAGGAAGCCAATCAAAACACCCAGCAAGAGGCATCGGGGTTTTAATCACAGGACATGATTTCAAGGATGATTCGCACCCCGAGGATGGGGGCGCCGCACGCTCAAGATGAGCCAATCATCACGGATGATAGCAAGGACAGCAGCCCAGGATGGGCGAGGAGAGCAAGGTCGCTCCGGTTAAGGATAACCCAGACAGGATGTCTGAATAAGTAAGCTCAAGGATGAGGCACCAAGGATGGAGGCTGGTTGACGGAATAACCACCCATGAAAAAAGCAGCAAAAGATTTGCCGCGCTGAACGCAAGGACTCGTTTTATTGTTTGGTTGACGGGTGATTAGATTAATCGCTTGGGTCAAAAACCCGCATGACTGTCCACGGATGGGCAATATTTTTCCTCAACTCGACACCCCATGACGGGCGCATCAGGATCGAACACTGGGATTGGTTCAAGGCCATAGGATGGCTCTTCACTCAAACACGCCGCAACGAGCGCAACATCATCAAAAGCCGTGTTAAACTGCGCGCGCTATGCTGACTCAGCTCTTTGATTATCAACTCCCCCCCGAACAGATCGCGCATCGCCCTGCCGAGCCGCGAGAATCCGCACGTTTGCTTGTTTTAGCCACAGCGCCCCACACCGAAGAACTGCACGATCGCCACATTGCCGATTTCCCCGCGCTATTGCAGGCCGGTGATTTATTAATCCTCAATGACACCCGCGTCATTCCCGCCCGCGTATTTGGCCACAAAGCCAGCGGCGGCAAAGTGGAGGTATTGGTGGAACGGCTCATCAATACCCAAAGTGCTTGGTGCCATGTGCGTGCCAGTAAATCGCCCCCGGTAGGGAGCAAATTAATGATGGCAGGCGGCGCTGAACTCACGTTAACTGAGCGCGCCGATGCGCTCTTTTTGCTGACCCTAACCCCCAACGCCGATACCCCCGATTTACTCACTTGGCTCAATCGCGCAGGCCACATGCCGCTGCCACCGTATATCGAGCGCATGGATGACAAACAAGACCGAGCCGATTACCAAACCGTGTTCGCGCGTCATGATGGGGCGGTTGCCGCCCCCACCGCGAGCTTGCATCTCACGCACGCGCTGCTGGCCGAGATTGCGAAACGAGGCGTTGAAACCGCCTATGTCACCTTACATGTGGGGGCGGGCACCTTCCAGCCGGTGCGGGTGGATAATATTTTAAGCCACGTGATGCACAGTGAATGGCTTGATGTGCCCGAAGCGACGGCGCAAGCCATTGCCCGCACGCGGGCTAGGGGCGGGCGGGTAATTTGCGTCGGCACCACCGCTCTGCGGGCGATTGAATCAGCGGCACGCGCGCACCCAGCGGCGGCAGCGCAGCGCGAAGTGAGGGCGCATCAGGGGGATACTCAGCTTTTTTTGTATCCCGGCCAACCGGTGCACATCGCCGATGGCCTGCTCACCAATTTCCATCTCCCGCAATCCACCTTGCTCATGCTGGTGAGCGCCTTGGCTGGGCGTGAGCGCATTTTGGCTGCGTATAATCACGCCATCGCGCAAGGCTATCGATTTTTTAGTTACGGTGATGCCATGTTTATCCCCATCGCGCCCTACGCCGCAGCATCGGCGCGGCCTGATGGCTCTGTTTTAGCCTTGTCATAGGCACGGAAATTTAAATTTATGCAGTTTGATTTACTCCATACCGATGGCATTGCTCGGCGAGGCCAACTGCGCTTCGCCCGTGGCAGCATCCAAACCCCAGCCTTTATGCCGGTTGGCACCTACGGCACGGTGAAAGCGGTTGATCCGCTCGATATAGAAGCGCTCGGCGCCGAGATTATCCTCGGCAACACCTTTCACTTAATGCTGCGCCCCGGCACCGAGATCATTCGCGCCCACGGGGATTTGCATGATTTTATGGGCTGGCACAAACCCATCCTCACCGATTCCGGCGGATTTCAGGTGTTCTCCTTGGCCGAGATGCGCAAAATCACCGAAGAAGGTGCCAAGTTTCAATCCCCGGTCGATGGCAGCCCCGTGATGCTGACCCCCGAACGATCCATGCAAATTCAGCATGAGCTCGGCTCGGATATCGTCATGATTTTTGATGAGTGCACCCCGTATCCGGCCACGGAAATTCAAGCGGCAGAATCCATGCGCTTGTCTTTACGTTGGGCGGCGCGGTCGCGGGCAGCATTTGATGAGCTCAAACCCGGCAATACCGATACCGCGCTCTTTGGCATTGTGCAAGGGGGCATGTATGCACCGCTGCGGATTGAATCGGCCCACGGGTTGCTCGATATAGGCTTTGATGGCTATGCCATTGGTGGCTTATCGGTCGGCGAGCCGCTCGATGAGCGCAATCAGGTATTAGAAGCCACAACGCCCTTACTGCCCACCGATAAACCCCGCTATTTAATGGGTGTCGGCAAGCCGGAAGATTTAGTGGCGTCTGTGGCACGCGGTGTGGATATGTTCGATTGCGTTATGCCCACCCGCAACGCCCGCAACGCGCACCTTTTTACCCGATTCGGCGACATCAAACTGCGCAATGCCCGTTTTGCCAAAGACACACGCCCCTTGGATGAAACCTGCACCTGCAGCACCTGCGCACGGTTTTCCCGCGCCTACCTAAAACACCTAGACAAATGCAATGAAATGCTGGGCGCGCGGCTTAACACCATTCACAACTTGCATTACTATCAAACCGTGATGCGTGAGATGCGTGATGCGATTGAGGCCAATCAATTTGAACAATTCCGCCAGCAATTTCACACCGATCGTGCCCGTGGCATCGAATAATCACCGATTGCGCAGGCGCGTCTGGCAAAAACACAAGGAACTTAAACCGTCTGTGGCATACTAAACCCCGATTTTTTAGCTCGGTCGATTCGACTGTTTATCCAAACTTAAATTAACAAAGGAAAAGCCCCGTATGTTTTTTATCTCCGATGCGATGGCTGAAGTCGCGCCAACCGCCGCCCAGCAACCCAGCTTAATCGCCACCTTCTTGCCCTTAATTCTCATTTTCGGCGTCATGTATTTTTTACTGATTCGCCCGCAGGTTAAACGCCAAAAAGAGCTCAAGAAACTGGTCTCATCCATCGAAAAGGGCGATGAAATCATCACCAACGGCGGCGTGCTGGGACGCGTGATTAAAGTCACCGAAGCCTTCTTGGTGATTGAAGTATCCGATGGCGTCAGCATCGTGGTTCAGCGCAACGCCGTAGCCACCGTAATGCCCAAAGGCACGCTCAAAGACACCCGCGAAGGCTAAAATACGCGGCATGCGTTCGTTATCGACATGCCGAAACTCTGGTTATTCTTTATCCATGCGCCAATAACCACTTGATTTATCGGCGCAATAACTGCGTGTCACGGTCGACACCCCACAGGCATTTTTGATGAATCGTTATCCTTGGTGGAAAAACCTACTCATTGTTTTAGTGCTTTTTTTTGCACTGTTTTACGCCTTGCCCAATATCTATGGGGAAAACCCGGCGCTGCAAATCTCTAAACGCAATGCCGAGATCGATCAAGCCGCCGTTGATAAAGCCGTTGCGGCACTTAAAGCGGCCAACATCACCGTCAAAAGTGCCGGCATCGAAGAGAAAGATGGCCTAATTCAGTTCGATTCAACCGATGCCCAGCTCAAAGCCGTCAATGTGGTGCGTGAAGCCTTGGGTGATGATTACCCCGTGGCACTCAATTTGGCGCCCGCAGCACCCCGCTGGATGCTCAATCTCGGCGCTAAGCCTATGTATTTGGGGCTCGATTTACGCGGTGGCGTGCATTTTTTAATGCAAATTGATATGCAAGCGGCCATTAAAACCGCCCTCGAGCGTCGGGTGGATGGCATGCGCGGCGATTTACGCGCAGCCAATATTCGTTACATTAGCGCCGATGTGGATAACGGCACCCAAATTGCGCTGCGCTTCCCTGATGCCGCTGCGCGCGATGCGGCCATTGCCGCGTTGTCCAGCAAATACCCTGAACTTGTCTTCTCCAAAGATGAGCGCAATGCCCAACCCTATTTCACCGCGCAATTTACCGATGCCGGTGCATTGGCTGAACGCAAAGCCGCTGTCGATCAAAA
The DNA here is from genome assembly GCA_022730245.1 of Halothiobacillus neapolitanus. Lineage (GTDB taxonomy): Bacteria > Pseudomonadota > Gammaproteobacteria > Halothiobacillales > Halothiobacillaceae > Halothiobacillus > Halothiobacillus neapolitanus_A. The sequence goes on along the minus strand of DZCK01000007.1, from coordinate 26,271 downwards.
CATCACCACCCTGCGCAATCGCGTCAATGAATTGGGCGTGGCAGAACCGCTCATCCAGCAACAAGGCGATGATCGCATCGTAGTTGAGCTGCCGGGCATTCAAGACACCGTGCGCGCCAAAGAAATCATTGGCGCTACGGCCACACTCGAATTCCGTCTAGTTTCCGGCACGCCTACCGATTGGATGGATGCCCAGCAATCTGGCCGCACGCCGCCCGATGCACGCCTGTATCACGAGAAAAATGGCCAGCCGGTCTTGTTAAAGCGCCAGGTGATTGTCACCGGCGATCGCATCACCGGTGCCTCTTCTGGGTTTGACCAACGTTCAGGCTCGCCTGCCGTATTTGTAAACCTTGATGGCCAAGGCGCGCGGCGCATGGCCGACATCACGGGGCAAAATATCGGCAAGCAAATGGGCGTGGTGTTCATCGAGCACCGCAGCGAAACCAAAATGGTGAACGATAAGCCGGTCAAAGAGAAAAAAGTCATCGAGCAAGTCATTAATGTCGCCACCATTCAAGATCAACTCGCCAATCGCTTCCAAATTACGGGGCTCGATTCCCCCAATGAAGCCCGCGATTTGGCGCTCTTGCTGCGTGCCGGCGCCCTGCGCGCGCCGATGGATATTGTCGAAGAACGTACCGTCGGCCCAAGTTTAGGTGCGCAAAATATCCAAGCGGGTGTGAATGCCTCCCTCTTAGGCTTTGCGCTGGTGGCGGTCTTTATGCTGATTTATTACCGCGTTTTTGGCATCACCGCCGTCGTCGCGCTGGGCGTGAATTTGGTGCTTATTGTGGCCGTGCTTTCCTTGCTCCAAGCCACGCTGACCTTGCCGGGGATTGCAGGCATGGTGCTTACCTTAGGCATCGCGGTGGATGCCAACGTGCTAATTAACGAGCGAATACGCGAAGAACTGCGCAATGGGCTCACTCCGCAAGCGGCCATTAAAGCAGGCTATGAGCGCGCTTTTGCCACGATTATTGACTCGCACATCACCACGCTGCTGGCGGCGGTTGTGCTATTCGGTCTCGGGGCTGGCCCCGTGAAAGGCTTTGCCGTGACCCTGATTATCGGGATTTCTGCCTCGTTGTTTACGGCCATTATGGTCACCCGCGCTTTGGTGAATTTGATCTACGGTCGGCGCTTGCGCTTAACCCAAATTTCCATTTAATGCCCCGTGCTGATGCCCCCGTTTTAAAGAGAACCGTATTATGTTGAATTTGTTTCCGTATGACGCCAAGGTCGATTTTTTCGGCAAGCGCTATTACGCCTACGCCCTGTCTTTATTTTTTCTGATCGCCTCAATCGTGTCGTTATCGACCAAAGGCATCAATATGGGGCTAGATTTTACCGGCGGCGTTGTGATTGAAGTCGGCTACAACAAAGCGGCCGATCTTGAGGCCATTCGCGCCGTCCTAAAGAAAAATGAATTTCCTGAGGCCGTGGTGCAATATTTTGGCTCAAGTGAGTCGGTCATGATTCGTTTGCCCCCCGCCAAAACGGGCAACCAAAACCAGCTGGCCGACCATGTATTAAGCGTGCTTAAAACCGAAGATGCCGGCGTTACCATGCGGCGCGTGGAATATGTCGGCCCTGCGGTGGGCAAAGAATTATTCAACTCAGGCGGCTTGGCCATGCTCGTGGTGTTGGCGGGCTTGCTTATTTTTGTGAGCTTGCGCTATCAGCTCAAAATGGCCACCGGCGCGGTCATCACCCTCACGCACGATTTAATCATGGTATTTGGGTTTATCAGTATCACCGGCATTGAGTTCAACCTCACCGTCTTGGCGGCCTATTTGGCCTTGGCGGGCTATTCCATCAACGACATGATCGTGGTGTTCGATCGGATGCGCGAAAATTTCCGCAAAATCCGCAAAGGCACTGAAATTGAAATTATGAATATTTCAGTCAACCAAACCATGTCACGAACCGTCATCACCGCGCTGACCACCTTCCTCTCGGTGCTGGCGCTGTATGTGTTTGGTGGCGAGACACTGCACGGCTTCTCTCTCACCTTACTGGTCGGCATTATCCTCGGCACCTTCTCATCAATTTATGTCGCCTCCAGCCTGTCGCTTGATTTGGGCTTAAAGCGCAAAGATTTACTGAAACTCACCGATAAAGAAAAACTTGTCGATCACGCGCCCTAATATAAAAACTTGAGGTCAAAAAAAGCCGCAGACCAAATCTGCGGCTTTTTTATACCCGAGACAAAGGCATCGCCAGAGCTCAAGCTTTAGCCCGAATTAGAGCAAACTCGCGCTAATTGCTTTGAGCATGGCATGGGTGATTTTTGGGTTGGCGGCAATCACATTGCCTGTGGCCATAAATTCTTCTTTGCCCGAAAAATCAATCACAATCCCACCCGCTTCCCGCACCATTAAGATGCCTGCGGCCATATCCCAAGGCAGCAAACCAAACTCCCAAAAACCATCCAGCCGACCCGACGCCACATAGGCTAAATCCAGCGCGGCAGACCCCGCCCGGCGAATACCCGATAACGGGCCGTGCAAAGCGCGGAAGGTTTTAAGATACCGCTCTACATCTTGATCGGCGCGGAATGGAAACCCCGTCCCCAAGAGCGCCCCTTCAAGCGAGCGCAAACCGGCCACACGAATGCGCCGATTATTCAAAAAAGCCCCGCCGCCGCGTTCAGCGGTAAACAGCTCTTGATTACTCGGGTTATAAATCACCCCCAGCTCAAGACGCCCTTGATATTCGAGCGCAATCGATACCGCGTAATGCGGCAAGCCATGCAAGAAGTTGGTCGTGCCATCGAGTGGGTCGATAATCCAGCGGTATTCACTGAGCGCGCTACCGGTATCACCCGATTCTTCACCCAAAAAATGATGTTCGGGGTAGGCGCGCTTTAAAATATCGATAATGGCGTGCTCGGCTTGGCGATCAACTTCACTCACAAAATCGTTACGCTGTTTGCTTTCGATGGTGAGATCAGCCACGTGATCGGTCGCGCGGGAAATGACGGTTCCGGCAGCGCGCGCTGCGCGGACTGCCATGGTTAACATAGGATGGGGCATAATGATCCAGTTCGCAGGTTCAATTCAAAGTGAGCCGGCTGGCATACGGCATAAAATTTAGAACTGCGCATTATACCTACAAATAGTCGCAAATTTTCGGAAAATTATCAGCTCATGACGCGCCCTACCGCCCTACCTGCCGCAGAATCCCTCAACGCGAGCGCGCGCCCCCCAGCCCAACAAATTCAAATTGTGTTGTGTGGCACCTCACACCCCGGCAATTTGGGCGCTGTGGCGCGGGCAATGAAAAATATGGGGCTATCACAACTGGTGCTGGTGGCACCCACGGCTGGCATCGATGAGTTGGCGCTGGCCACGGCAAAACATGCCGCCGATGTTTTGCACCATGCACGGTTTGCGGCCGATTTGCCCTCGGCCTTAGCTGATTCTGTGGCGGTATGGGCCACCACGGCGCGCCCTCGGGAGCTGCCCTTACCCGTATGGACCGTTCGCGCTGCCGCAGAATGCATTGTCGCCGATCAACAAACCCGAGCAGGGCTCATCAGCCTTGTTTTTGGCGCGGAGCGCACGGGGCTGAGTAATCACGAGCTCTCTTGGGCGCAGCGGGTCATCGAAATTCCGGCAAACCCAGATTACCCGGTGTTAAATCTTGGGCAGGCCGTGCAAATTTTGGCCTACGAGCTGTATATAGCCCAGCAAAGCCCACCCTTGATGGCCGCTGTCGAAACCAAGACAAGCGCCCCGCTGGCCGCGCAAGCGACCCTGGCTCAATGGCAAGCCTTTGAAGATCGTTTAGCCAATTTATTGGATCAAACGCCGTTTTTTATACGCGGCGCCCTACTTGAATCCGATATTGCAGATAACCGGACGCGGCTCATGGCCAAATTACGCGTGGCCTGCCGGCGGGCGCAACCCTTAAGCAGCGAACTTGCCCTCATGCAAGGCATGCTCACTGCGCTCACAAGCGCACCCCACCCCGAGGCTGCGCCCCGCGCTCCCACGCAAGGTAACCCACAATGAGCGTATGGCAACGGCTAAAAGAAGATATTGACAGCGTATTCGCCCGCGATCCTGCCGCCCGCAGCCGCATAGAAATTGTGCTTACCTACCCCGGCATTCATGCCATTTGGTGGCACAGGTTTGCCCATCAATTATGGCGTTGGCGGCTTTCGTTGTTGGCTCGCATGGTGGCCAATATCAGCCGCTGGTTGACCGGTATTGAAATTCACCCAGCGGCAAAAATCGGTCGGCGCTTTTTTATCGACCACGGCATGGGGGTCGTGATTGGCGAAACCGCCGAAATTGGCGATGACTGCACGCTTTATCATGGGGTGACGCTCGGGGGCACTCAATGGTCGGCGGGCAAACGCCACCCCACCTTAGGCAATGGGGTGGTGGTCGGCGCGGGAGCAAAAATATTAGGCCCCATCACCTTGGGCGATGGCGTGCGCGTCGGCAGCAACGCCGTACTGTTGCAAGATGCGCCGCCAGGCACCACCTTGGTCGGCATTCCGGCGCGCATCGTTGGCCAGCGCCCCCAAATAAGTGAGCAACAGGCGCGCATTGCCCAGCGCTTAGGCTTTGATGCCTACGGCGCGGCACAAGACATGCCAGACCCCGTGGCCGAAGTGATTGATCGATTACTCAATCATGTGCAAGCAGGGGATGATCGCTTGGCAAGCCTTGCGGCACGGGTTCGTGCCCTGCAAGCGCAAATGGCGGGCACGCCTCCAGAGCCTGCGCCCACGGAAGACCCCCCGCTGCCCAGCCTAGCGGGATGCCATTTGGCGCGCGCGCCAGCCAATGAGCCCACCGAGGTGGACGTGGTGGGCTGCCCCACTCAAACAGCCCCTAAGCCCGTGCCACCGACCAATACCAACCCACCGCCGGGCTCTGCGTAAATTTAGACTTGTATTACCTCGGCACTTCACCAAGAATTAGCCACAATCATTGTAAGGCTTGCACTTGATAACTCGGGCAAACGCACCTATCGATGCCATCCGTACCGCCACCCGAATTGCATGCCGCCCTACCCGGATGGCCTAACCCTAGGATTATTGCCATGAGACTCACCACCAAAGGTCGCTACGCCGTCACGGCGATGTTGGATCTCGCACTCCACGATCACGGCGAGCCCACCGCCTTAGCCGACATCGCCGATCGTCAGAATTTATCGCTTTCTTATCTTGAACAGCTCTTTGCCCAATTGCGGCGCGCGGGATTAATCAAAAGCGTCCGTGGCCCGGGCGGGGGGTATCAGCTCGCAAAACTGGCTTGTGACATCAACGTGGCGCAAATTGTGATTGCCGTCGATGAAGCGGTTGATATCACGCGTTGCGCGGGCAAAGGCAATTGCCAGAATGGCAACAAGTGCTTGGCGCATAATCTTTGGATGGGGCTTTCCGCCCAAATTCGTGAGTTCCTCACCCGCATTTCTTTGGCCGATTTAATCGCAAGTCCAGAGCTAATCGGCGTGGCCATGACTCAAGACCGCACCCTGCACGATGCGCGCACACGCGATCAAGCCGCTGGGCTGCGGGGGGCGGGGCTGCGGCACAAAAACTAACGATTTGGCATTTTTGCTGGCGCAACACCCCAACCCCGTGCAGGTGTTGGGCTTAAGCATCTTGCTAAAGCGTTCGGCTGTCATGGATTGTTTACCGGCAAGGCGTTAAACTCACCCCCCTTCGATTTTTAACAAAATTCCTTTTAATTAATGTGTGTTGAGGAGATATCCCGTGGCCGTTGAACGTACTTTGTCGATTATTAAGCCGGATGCCGTAGCCAAGAATGTCATCGGTAAAATTGTAACCCGCTTTGAAGAAGCCGGTTTAACCGTGATTGCCGCGCGCATGATGCAATTAACCCGTGAACAAGCCGAAGGCTTTTATGCCGTGCACCGCGAGCGCCCCTTCTTTGGTGAATTGGTCAGCTTCATGATTTCAGGCCCCGTGTTCGTGCAGGCGCTACAAGGCGAGAACGCCATGCAAATCAACCGCGATTTGATGGGCGCAACCGATCCGAAAAAAGCCGAAAAAGGCACGATTCGCGCCGATTTTGCCGACTCAATCGACGCCAATGCCGTACATGGTTCCGATAGCTTAGAAAATGCCGCCATTGAAATTGCGTATTTTTTCAAGCCTGAAGACGTCATCGCGCGTTAATTTAAGTGTCGATATCCGAGGTCAGCCCCGTGTCTAACGAAAACCCCACGGCCATCGAACCCACCGCCAGCGTCCCGATGGGGATTGGCGCGGATTCGAGTGGCAAAATCAACCTGCTGGGATTAAGCCCAGCGCAGTTGCGTGATTGGTTTACAGCGCTGGGCGAAAAACCTTTTCGCGCCACGCAAGTGCTCAAATGGGTGCATCAGCGGCGCGTGGCTGACTTCGATGAGATGACGGATCTGGCCAAAAGCCTGCGCGATAAGCTCAAAGCCTTGGCCTGTATTCGCGCCCCCGTGGTCCGGCTGGATCAACAATCCAGTGATGGTACCCGCAAATTCCTGCTCGAATTAGACGGCGGCGGCTCGGTCGAGATGGTCTACATCCCCGAAGAAGACCGCGCCACTTTATGTATATCCTCCCAAGTGGGCTGCGCGCTGGCCTGCACGTTTTGCTCCACCGGCCGCCAAGGCTTCAACCGCAACCTCACCACAGCCGAAATTGTGGGGCAATTATGGTTAGCGGAACGAATGGTAACCCGCGCGGTCAACCACAATCGCGCCATCAGCAACGTTGTGTTTATGGGCATGGGCGAGCCCTTGCTCAACTTTGAGGCGGTGGTGAATGCGGCGGCGTTAATGCTCGATGACAACGCCTATGGGCTCTCACGGCGACGAGTTACCATCTCCACCTCGGGCATTGTGCCCGCGATTGACCGGCTGGCCGAGCGGCTACCCGTCGCGCTGGCCATTTCTCTGCACGCGCCAGATGATGCGCTGCGCGATGTTTTGGTGCCGATTAATCAAAAATATCCGCTCAGTGAACTGATGGCCGCCTGTGATCGTTATGCCGAGGTGGTGCCGCACGGCGCCATTATTTATGAATATGTCATGCTAGAGGGCGTTAACGATGACATCCCGCACGCCGAAGCACTCATTAATTTACTGGGTGCCCGTCGGGATGCGGTTAAAATCAATTTGATACCGTTCAACCCGTTCCCTGAATCGGGGTATGTGCGTTCCTCGCGCAACCGCATTGAACGCTTTCGGGGCGTGCTGAAAGCGGCGGGCATTAACACGGTGCCCCGCAAAACGCGCGGCGATGACATTGATGCCGCCTGCGGCCAACTGGTAGGCGAGTTTGAAGATAAAGCCCGGCGCAGTGCGCGCCTCGCCGAGATGGGGTTGACGGAAATCAAGGTTACATTGGAGAAGAGTTAATGCCACATCGTATTCGACCGTTTCGCCTACCCGCCGCCCGAGTATTCCTCGTGGTGGCGGCACTTGCCTTGATGTCCGGTTGCGCCAGCGTGGGGCAAAATCCGCCGGGCAACCCCAGCAACCTGCCGACTAACCCCAACGAGAATCAGCGCGCAGCCCAAATCAACACCGAACTGGGTGTGGGTTACATGAACGAAGGTCACATGGATGTGGCTGTCGAAAAAATCAAACGCGCCATTTATTTTGATAACAACTTTGCCCCCGCGCACCACGCCTACGCCTTAATGCTCGATCGCCTCGGTGAAGCCAAGCAAGCGGGTGTTGAGTTTGAAAAAGCCTACGCACTCGACTCCAACAACTCCGATTTAGACAACAATTACGGCACCTACCTCTGCGGCCAAAAAAACTATGCGCGCGCGCAATCCCTGTTTAGTCGAGCCTACGGCGACCCGCTGTACAAAACCCCCGAGTTTGCGCTCACCAACTCAGGCGTGTGCTACGAAGCCGAAGGCAAAATGACGCAATCTTTAGCGCAATATCAGGCGGCCTTAGATAAATCGCCCGGCTATGGTCCGGCGCTCACAGGCTTGGCTCGGGTTAACTTCGAGCAGAAAAAATATGCCGCCGCCGCCGCCGCCATGAAAACATTTGAAGCCAGCAACCGCAACACGCCCGACACCTTGCAGCTGGCCATCCGCATCGACCGAGCCACGGGTGATCAAACCGCCCTAGCCAATCATGTTTTAATTTTAAAAGGCCGCTTTCCTGATTCAGCTGCCGCCAAATGGTACGACAGCGGAGCAAAATAATGAGTTCAAAGGACCCATCAGCCTCAGCCCCGCCCCACAACGGGGCACCCTTGCCATTCAGCCGCAATGCGATCACCACTGAGGCCGAAGCAACGCCGGATCTATCGCATAAAAGCGTGGGCGCGTTGCTGCGGGATGCCCGCACCCGCAAGGGCTTAAGCCCGGCCGACTTGGCTCAATCGCTCAACCTCGATTTGCGCATCGTGGAGCTGATTGAAGCCAACCGGCTCGATGAAGCGCCAGAGCCTATTTACGTGCGCGCCTACCTCAAGCATTGGGCGAGCGTGCTCAATACCGATAGCGCACAGCTGCTGGCGGCCTTTGAAGCGCAACGCACCATTAACCCGCGCACAGATTCACTCAACACCCACGCCCGTGCGCCGCTCGATGTTATGTCTAGCCGCAAAACCACCCACACCGCGCACCGCAACCCTCGGGCGCGGGGGGGGCGCCTATGGGGTTGGCTTGTTACCGTGCTGATTATTGCAGGGGCGCTCACCGTGGCCGCATTAGCCCTTCCCAACGCATGGCAACAACGCCTTGGCAGCCTCATTGGCTTGCCCTCCGGCCAAAGTACCAGCCTCCTATCACCCCCATCGGGCGCTGGGCGCACGCCACTCACCGTTGAAATTCCGATGAAGGCCGCCACAACCGACACCCCCTCCGTTGCACCTGAATCCACCCAGGCGACCGGCGCGCCACCCGCCAGCGCGCCGCTAGACACAATTCCTGCAACAAATGGCGCAACGGCGCAAGGCAACACACCACGATCGATGGAATTGCCCCCACCGCCGCCGTTCGGCGCGCAGCAAACGCCCGCACTTAATTCAGGCGCGGCAACAACTGCCACACCAGCAGAAAGCACTGCCAATCCACCAACACCCGAGCAAGCCGCAGCCCAAAGCCCAGCGCCCGCTAACCCTACCGATAACAATCTTGTCATCAAAGCCAACAATGCCGATTGCTGGGTCGAAGTGCGCGATACCCAAGGCAAGCGGCTAATTTACGATGTATTAAAAAAAGGCAGCGAGCGAACCCTATCTGGAGCTGGGCCATTTACAGTCATCCTCGGCAACCCCTCGGCCGTAACGGTTTTATGGAAAGGTGAACCCGTTAAGCTTGGCACGCCCAACACCACCACCGGCGTGGTACGCACCAAGGTGGGCGGATAATGAGCCACATTGCCTCACCCACCATTCGGCGCCTGTCGCGTAAAATTCAGGTTGGCCGCGTGGCCATCGGCGGCGATGCGCCCATTTCCGTGCAAAGCATGACCAACACCGATACCTGCGATGTTGCCGCCACTATTGCCCAAATACACGCCATCCAAAAAGCCGGCGCCGATTTAGTTCGGGTTTCCGTGCCCAGCATGGAAGCGGCTGAGGCCTTTGGCAAAATTCGTCGCGCGGTGGATATTCCGCTCATCACCGATATTCATTTTGATTACCGTATTGCCTTGCGCGTGGCTGAGCTGGGTGCCGATTGCTTGCGCATTAATCCGGGCAACATTGGCCGGGAAGATCGGGTGCGCGCGGTCATTGATTGCGCGCGCGATAAAGGCATCCCGCTGCGTATCGGTGTGAATGCGGGCTCACTCGAAAAAGACCTACAGCAAAAATATGGTGAACCCACACCCGCCGCGATGGTGGAATCGGCGATGCGGCATATCGACATTCTCGACAAACTCAATTACCCCGAGTTTAAAGTCTCCCTCAAGGCCTCGGATGTGTGGATGACCGTTTTAGCCTACCGGGCGCTGGCCGGCCAAATCGAGCAACCCCTGCATTTAGGCATTACCGAAGCGGGCGGGCTGCGTTCGGGCTCGGTTAAATCGGCGGTTGGCTTAGGCATGCTGTTAGCCGAAGGCATTGGCGACACCATTCGTATCTCATTGGCCGCCGACCCGGTTGAAGAAATCAAAGTCGGCTGGGATATTTTAAAATCGCTGCGCCTACGCAATCGAGGCATCAACCTCATTGCCTGCCCCTCTTGCTCGCGCCAAGAGTTTGATGTGATTAAAGCCGTAAATGCGCTTGAAAGCCGCATTGAAGATATTGATACCGCGATGGATGTCGCCGTCATTGGCTGTGTTGTCAATGGGCCTGGCGAGGCGCGCGAGGCCGCCATCGGCCTAACCGGCGGCCAGCCTAACTTACTGTATATAGATGGCAAGCCGGTGGGCAAGCTAACCGAAGCTGATTTAGTGGATGGCGTTGAACGCGCGATCCGAAACCACATTGCCGCGCGCGCTAAGGCGGCCGAACCCACGATTAATAAAGAATAAATGAGTAAAACGCTGCAAACGCTGCGTGGCATGCACGATGTGCTGCCCGCCCAAACGCTGAGCTGGTCCCGATTAGAATCACTATTGGCGCACACAGCACGCCGGTATGGTTATCAAGAAATCCGCATGCCGCTCGTTGAGCACACCGCTTTATTTACGCGCGGCATTGGCGAAGTGACCGACATTGTCGAAAAAGAAATGTACAGCTTCGCCGACCGCAATGGCGATGCCCTCACCCTTCGCCCCGAAGGCACCGCAAGCTGCGTGCGCGCCTGCCTTGAGCATGGCCTCATTCACAACCAGCAGCGCAAACTTTGGTATATCGGCCCCATGTTCCGGCACGAGCGCCCCCAAAAAGGCCGGTATCGTCAGTTTCATCAATTTGGTGTTGAAGCCTTTGGCGTGAATGGGGCAGAGCTGGATGTTGAGCTCATGCTCATGGCCGCCCGCATTTGGCAGCAACTCGGCATTACCGAAGTGGAGCTTCAAATCAATACTTTAGGCAGCGCGGCAGCCCGGTCGGCTCATCGAGCGGTGCTCATCGCCTACCTACAAGCGCACCGCGAAGCGTTGGATGATGAAGCGCGCGCACGGCTTGAAACCAATCCGCTGCGTATTTTGGATAGCAAAAACCCAGCCGTGCAAGCCATTGTGGCTCATGCGCCGGCATTGGCCGATTATCTGGATGAGGCCGATCGCGACAACTTTGCTGAAGTCCAAGCCCTGCTCACCGCCGCTGGCATACCCTTTGTGGTTAACCCCCGCTTGGTGCGAGGTTTAGATTATTACAACCGCACCGTATTTGAGTGGGTAACGCACTCGCTGGGCGCCCAAGGCACCCTGTGCGCTGGTGGCCGCTATGATGGGCTGGTGTCACAATTAGGCGGTAAAGCCACCCCCGCGGCTGGGTTTGCCCTTGGGCTTGAGCGCTTGATTGAGCTCCTAGCGCAGCCCGATAACGACACCACCGCCGATATTTATGTGCTTTGGTCCGAGCCTGCCAGCAAAGCCGCCGCGCTGAACGCCGCCGATGCCCTGCGGGATGCGCTGCCTTCACAGCGCGTGCACTGCGCGCTGGATGGTGGCGGCCTCAAAAATCAGCACCGCCGCGCCGATCGCAGCGGCGCACTATTCGCCCTGCGCATTGAACCGCCTGAACCCGCCACGCCTGATGCACCGCCCCGCTGGGCAATCAAAGCATTGCGTGATGAGCCAACCTCGGTAATCATCCCATCAGCGGCACTTAGCCCCGATGAAGCCATTGCATGGCTCATCAAAGCCCTCGGCACAACCGCCACGGCACCCACTTAACGGCTGCGATCAATAACCGCGACTCAATTTTTTTACCTTTAACCCCATAGGTGCCCTGTGACGACAACGGACGATGAAGAACTCGATAAAATCAAGGAATTTTGGGCGCAATATGGCAAAACGCTGATATTGGGCATCACCTTAGGGCTGGTTATGGTCGCCGGATGGTTGGGCTGGCAAAACTGGCAAGGCCAGCGTCAATCCCAGGCAGCACTGGCGTTTCACCAAATCGAACAGCTCAGCCGCGCCAATCAGCCCGAAGCGGCCATGCAGGCCGCGCGCAAGCTGGCCTCCAGCGATCAAGGCACGGTGTACGCCACGTTAGCGCTGATGATCGGCGCCCATGAAGCCATGAGCCAAAACGATACCGCTAAAGCCCATATTTATTTGCAAGATGCCATTAAAAGCACAACCCAACCCAGTCTTGCCGCGTTAGCACGATTGCGCTTGGCGCGCGTGCAATGGGCGCAAAATAAGCCGGATGCGGCGTTAGCCACGTTGAAAGAAACCACCCCACCCGCCCCGTATGTATCGCTCTACGCTGACCTTGCGGGCGACATTCAAGCCAGCCAAAAAAACTGGACGGCCGCGCGGACAAGCTATGAGCAAGCCCTGCGCGATCCAGCCACAGCCGGCGGCTTGGTGCAAATTAAACTCGATAATTTACCCGCAAAAAATACCCCACCGGCGCCCGGTGCAATCCCCGCCGCCCCCGTGCCAGCGCCCGCATCAGGAACACCCCAATCATGAACCGCCTAAACTTGTCCGCCAATTCCGCCCGCTTCTGTTGTTCGCGCATGCAAGCATGGCGACGCACCGCCCTCGTGGTGGTGCTCCCCCTCGCTTTAGCCGCACTGGCTGGCTGCTCTGAAACCCGCGAGCTGGTTAAACCCACCCCCTTAACTCAAATTGATAACAAATTTGCACCCAAAATCCTATGGCAAGCCTCTGCTGGGGCAGGCCAAAAAAATGATTTGCTGCGCATTGCACCGGTTGAATCAAAGGATCGGGTCATTGTGGCCGATGCGCGCGGCCAAGTGTTCGCTTACGATATCAAAACCGGCAAGCGGATTTGGGAAACCAACTTAAAGGCCAATTTGAGCGTGGGCGGAGGAGCCAGTGATGCCATGGTGGTGTTCGGCTCAGATACCGGCAAAGTTTTTGCGTTGGCCATCGATACCGGCAAGCCGTTATGGCAAGCGCAGGTGCCAACCGCCATTGAAGCGGCGCCTTCGGTGGGCGATACCGATGTGGTGGTGCGCGCCAAAGATGGCTCAGTCAGCCTGCTTAAAGCGAATGATGGCAGCATTGCTTGGACGGTCAATCACAATGAGCCCACCATGACGCTGCAAGGCCAAAGCCGCGCGCTGCTCTTCCCCGATGCGGTTGCTGTCGGCTACGATGATGGTGAGCTTGCCGTGCTCTCACGCGCCGATGGCCGCCCCTTGTGGAAAAATCAAATCGCACTGCCCATGGGGCGCACCGAGATTGACCGCATGGTGGATATTGATGCCACGCCGTTATTTAGCGATGCCACTTTTTATGTCGCAACCTATCAAGGGCGCATCGCCGCCATTAATGCCCAAGGCGGCCAAACGCTGTGGAGCCGGAAATTTTCAGGCTATACCGATATGAGTTTGGACGCGAACGCCCTGTATGTAACCGATGCGAATGGCATTGTTTGGGCGCTCGATCGTCGCACGGGCGAGCCCCTCTGGCGGCAAGCGGCTCTAGCCTATCGGGGGGTAACAGGGCCCGCCTTGGAAAACAATAAGCTGGTCGTCGGCGACAAAGAAGGCTACCTGCATGTGCTCAACACCGAAACCGGCGCCATTGTGGGACGCACGCGCTTAAACGGCGGCATCATTGACCCCATGCGCGCCGAGGGCAATAGCGTTGCGGCGGTGACTCGGGGCGGCGATTTAGTGGTATTCCAGCTGCCTTAAGCCCTCGGGCAATAGGTTACCCCCAGTTGGCGCACCTTGATGAGGTAGGATCGCTTAAGCGATCCTTTTTTATGAGCAGAACGACCGCCTAGGTTATGAAACAGCCCCGCCTATTTATGCGACCGCATCGATTGCCTGCCCGCAGTGCCTTCTTCTTGCTGCTATTGGGTGCGCTGTGGGGCTATGTCATCCCCTATCAGGCCGGCGTGCGGCTGGATAAAGCCATAGCCACCTGGGCCACAAAACACCCCGACTGGCAATTGATTCGGCAGACGCAAAGCCCGTATCAGCGCGATTTTACGCTGGTGCGCCACAGCCCAACGGGCGCGCCTTCACTTGCGTTCTTACTCACATTGCATACCTTGCCGCCCGGCTGGCCTACCGCCAAGGGCAATCAATGGGGATGGGCTCGTTTTAAGCTTAAGCTAGCGCCCGAGAGCCCTGTGCAAATTTATCCGCTACCGCGCGTGCCCAATGCCCCCTCCTTGAGCCTCGCAGGCTGGGTAAACTGGCAAGGGCAGCTGATCTTTTCTTTAGCCGACACGCCAAACGCTGGCGCAGTACGCGTTGATGCGGCGCGCAATTCATGGCGCGGTGCGTTGGATACCGCAGGCTTTGCGGTTCATTGGGGCCAGGCGGATTACCTATTTGGCCGCACCGTCCTAACTTTTAATGCTGATGCTGTCTCCTCAACGGGGGCTGCCGATTTAAGCCAACTCATCGGCGCCGTTGATCTGGATATTAGCCAATTAGGCTGGGTGGTGGCAGGCCAGCGCGGCCGGATTAACCACGTGCAATTACGACTCAGCCAAGCACCCATGAATCAGGGTGCGGCGCGCCAGATTGAAGCCTTCTGTGCAGCGCGCGCCGTGCACGTCAATCAACAGCTTTGGGGCGGCGGGCAATTATCCATCCGCATTCAAGGGGCAGAGCCCACATTATTTGGCCATGTGGCAACGCTCATCACCGATTTGCCCCGCGCGCTTTTACAGACCGGATTTAGCCCACAGCCACCCGATGCGCAATATTTGGCACACCTGCGCCATGCCCTCCCGCAAGATACCCTACCTGCCTTATTGGTTGCCCTACGCGCCGCCAATGTGCGTTTGGGTGGGCTGCGCTGGCAGAGCCCCGCCGGCCAATTTGAATTAGCCGGCCAAGCGTTTGGCCCGCGCTACAAAACCACGGCGCCCACCATGCCCACGCTCAACCCTATCGAACCGCCGCTGACCTGGCAAGTGCATGCGCAGCTTCAAAAAACACGCACCCAAGGCCCCCCGCAGGGTGCGCCCATGAACATAAGCTACGGGGTAGACGGCTGGCAAATCAATGGCCAATCGGTCGATAGTTCGGCAATCTTCCCCTAAGACTGCGATAATCGCGCGCAATACGCGCCGCGAAGACAGCGAGCTGCCCTTTATTTTCTAAACTGCGCCTGCTTGGAAATCCGCATGAAACCTGTTATTGCCTTAGTTGGCCGACCCAATGTCGGCAAATCCACCATGTTCAACCAAATGACCCGCACCCGTGCCGCCTTGGTGGCTGATTACGCGGGGCTAACCCGTGATCGGCAATATGGCTCAGCGGCGCACGAGGGGCGAGAATTTATCGTGATTGACACCGGCGGGCTCACCGGTGAGCGCGGCGGCATTGAAGCCTTAATGCAAGATCAAGCCTGGGCCGCCATTGAAGAGGCCGATTGCGTGGTGTTTTTGGTGGATGCCCGCGCGGGCTTAACCATGGCCGATCAAGAAATTGCTGAAAAACTCCGCCGCACCAGCAAAATTATTCAGCTGGTGGTGAATAAAGTCGATGGGGTCGATGAATCGCTCGTGCAGGCAGAATTTTCGCGCATGGGCTTAAGCGAGCCGGTATTCACCACGGCATCCCACGGGCGCGGCATTAGCACGTTATGGGAAGCGGTCGTGATTAAAATCGCCGCCAAATTTCCCAACACCCCAACCTTGCCAGAATACGATGAGAAAACCATTCGCGTGGCGCTCATTGGCCGCCCGAACGTAGGCAAATCCACCCTCACCAATCGCTTGCTGGGTGAAGAACGTGTGCTGGCATTCGATCAGCCCGGCACCACCCGCGACAGCATTTATATTCCGTTCGAGCAAAATGGCAAGCTCTACACCTTAATCGACACGGCAGGTGTGCGGCGGCGCGCACGCGTGAATGAAATGATCGAAAAATTCAGCATCGTCAAAACCTTACAAGCCATTGAAGCCGCCAATGTCGTGATTTTAGTCTGCGATGCGCATGAGGGCGTGAGTGAGCAAGATCAACATCTCCTCGGCTTTATTCACGACCGGGGTCGTGCGTTGGTCATCGCCATTAACAAATGGGACAACATGACCGATTACGCCCGTTCGGAAGTCAAACGGCAAATCGATCTCAAGCTCGATTTTATCAACTACGCTGAAATGCACTATATTTCTGCGCTACACGGCACCGGCGTGGGTAATTTGTTTGAAAGCGTCGATACCGCCTACGCTGCCGCCATGCGCGATATCAGCACCAACGTACTCACCCGCTCGCTGGAAGCCGCCGTGTTTGCCCACCAACCGCCGCTCGTGCATGGGCGGCGCATTAAATTACGCTATGCCCATCAAGGCGGCAGCAACCCACCCATCATTGTGATTCACGGCAAACAAACCGATCGCTTACCCGGCAATTATTCACGTTATCTTGAAGGCTGGTTCCGGCGAGAATTTTTGCTGATGGGCACGCCGATTCGCCTCGAATTTAAAACCGATAGCAATCCCTTTGAAGGCAAATACGATAACCGCACCCCATTGCAACGCTACAAAGAGAAGAAAGAAGAACGCCAAATTGCCGGCATGAAACGCAAATCAGCCGCCAATGCCGAGCGGCGTGAGCGGATGGAAGCGGCCACAGGCCCTGCGGGCACCACGGGCAAACCCGTTACCGCGTCGGCAAAAGCCGCCACCAAACCCACCACGCGGCCCGCATCCAAACCTAAGCCCGCTGCTCGAACGGCGGCGAAACCAAGCCAAAAACCCAGCGCAAAGCCCCCCGTGAAAGCGCAAACTAAGGCGACAGCCAAGCCCGCCAGCCGCAAAAGCGCCCTCTCGGCGCGCCCGGCGGCCAAAAAAGAAACACGGGCACCCGCCCGCTCCGGTGGAAGTCGCACGCCCAAACGCTAACACCCGCGATGTGCAACTTCCCCCGTCCGTGCCCGCTGGCGCCTATCAATCGAGCCCACCCCCATTGTTTGTTTGTTAAATTCATGTAAAAAAAGTAGGGTAATACTGATTTCTCGCCAAAGCCCCCTCGACGCCCCCCTTAAGGAGTCCGTACTTTATGAACGCAACCATCCAAGCCCTGTTCGCGCGCGAGATTCTCGACTCACGCGGTAATCCGACCATTGAAGTGGAATGCCGTCTTAACAACGGAATGCAGTCGCGTGCCGCCGTTCCCTCTGGAGCTTCAACCGGTGAGCGAGAAGCCATGGAACTGCGTGATGGCGACATCAAACGCTTTCGCGGCAAAGGGGTCTTGAAAGCCATTGCAGCGGTGCGCGATGAGATTGCCCCCCATTTGATCGGCCTCGATAGCACCGATCAAGCCGGTATTGATGCCCGCATGATCGCGCTGGATGGCACAGAAAACAAAAGCCGCCTGGGCGCCAATGCACTGCTTGGGGTCTCGCTTGCCGTGGCGCGTGCAGCGGCACTCAGTTGTGATTTGCCCCTATTTCGTTACTTGGGCGGTGCGGGCGTGGGGCGCCTGCCCGTGCCGCATATGAATATCATGAATGGCGGCGTCCATGCCCATTGGCAAGGCGCTGATTTTCAAGAGTTTATGATTGCCCCTTATGGGGCATCCACGCTGCGTGAAGCCGTGGAATGGGGCAGCGAGATTTATCAGGCCTTGCGTTCCGAGCTTGAGCAAAAAAAGCGCTCCGTCGGGGTGGGGGATGAGGGCGGTTTTGCCCTGCCGGTGAGTTCCAACGAGGAACCGTTGGCTTTGATTGTGCGAGCCATTGAACAGGCGGGTTTGCGTCCCGGTGCCCAGGTGGGCATTGCCATTGATCCGGCCTCCAGCGAGTTTTTCCGCGACGGGCGTTATCAACTGCGCACAGAAAACCGCCAACTCGATGCAGAGCAAATGGTCGCGTATTACGAGAAATTGGTCGCCAATTACCCCATCGTGTTACTTGAAGATGGCATGGCCGAAAACGACTGGGCGGGTTGGAAGGTGCTGAATGCGCAACTGGGCGCCACCTTGGAGCTGGTGGGTGACGATATTTTTTGCACCAACCCCGCCATTATTCAGCGCGGCATAGATGAAAACATCGCCAATGCGGTACTCATTAAGCTCAACCAAATTGGCACGGTGAGTGAAACCATCGCGGCTACGCGCCTTGCGCAGCATCATGGTTGGGGCGCCTTTGTCTCGCATCGCTCGGGCGAAACGGTCGATAGCTTTATTGCGGATTTAACCGTCGCGCTGGATACCGGTCATCTAAAAACAGGTGCGCCCGCGCGCGGGGAACGGGTTGAAAAATATAACCAACTGATGCGCATTGAAGACGCGCTGGGCGCCAGTGCGCGTTATGCCGGTAAAGGCGCGTACATTCGCGCCGTGAAATAAGGCCGTGAAATAACGATACTGGAAGCTGCTCATTAATGATCGGCTTCTCTCGCGTTCAAGGCGGTGTTCAGCGCGCGTTCAGCCAAATGTCGAATCACCCGCGAAGGATGCGTCACCGCCACCTGTTGGAGTCCGTTTTTAGCCGCGTCTGTGCCAATTCGCCGAAGTGACTGGATCGCCTCGCCCCCTTGCACGACATCCGCAGGCCAGCGTTCCAGCAGCGCCAGCAAAGGGGACACTGCCGCCTGTGCCGCCAATCGTCCCAACCCGATGACCGCCGCCATGCGCGCTTCAGATTCAGGGTGGTTCAGGGCATGAATCAGGCGATCAACATACGGCGTTTTGCGCAAGTAATCGGCAATAGCTGTCTTGCAAAAAGGGCAGCAATCCACCGATGGCGCCAGCTTAGCAAAGCATTGTGGACAAAAATAAATGGGCATCGGTTGGTTCTCCCAATGGGGTTGAGCGCAGACTCGATTGGGTGCTCATTCAAACTCATTTACCCAAGCCACTCAAGGACAGCCGATCGTTTGGGGTGCCAAACGATTAAAACCCGACACGATGGGTCGGGCTTTGTTATTTCTAAATTTATCTGATTGAGCATCCTTGTTAGGAATTTACCCGAGACATCACCAGATCAGGTCATCCGGCACCTCGAACTCGGCATAGTCATGATCCGCGTGCGTGGCGTGGGTACCGGACTGGGGAACCAAGACATCGGTTGCACGCTGGGCGATTTTCTCTGCCGCAGGGGCGGGAATCAGGGCGTAGCCACCATCGAATCGGGCAATGCGCAAGCGCGCGGTAACTAGCCGTTGGTGCACCTCCGGCGTTACGGCCATGCTTTTAACTGTCGTGCCATCCACAAACTGATACCGCATCGTACCCTCATCCTGTCGAAGGCGATGGGTTTCAATGAGTTGACGCACTTCGGCCAGCGCAGCTTTTTTGACTTGCTGCTCCTGCCGCTCTCGATTGAGCAGCCGAGTGCGCTCAGCCTTTGCTGCCGCTGCCAGCAGCACCGGATCATCAGGCGCGCAGACTTCTCCGCCAGCCGCTGGTTTGGCCGGGATCTGCTTGGTTTGTTGAAACTGCGCCTTGCCTTTGGCTTTTTGAACCTGTTTGGCCTTTTGCTCGCTCACAAGACCGGCTTTTTTCAGCTGATTAAATAATGACTCTGCCATGGTGTTGCTCGTTCGGTACAGGCGCCAAAACTTGGCTTTAATGCGCGCATTTTGCGGCAAGCCTGCGCGTTATCCAAGGCAAACCGCAAGCGCTTGGGCGTAGCTTGAAAACTCTGCCACCCCACAAGGCTAAAAGCCGTGGCCGCAATGAGCCGTGTTAAACACCGCATTTTCTTGGCTGTGCGGTGCCGCCTGTGCAGCGGTAGATGAGAGGGCAAGGGCGGCTGTGCCTGCAAAGGCGGTCGTTATAAATGCTCGGCGTTTCATGAAGGATTCCTTAATTTAAAGATGCCTTTGTTCTTTAGTCCATGCGCAATTAATTACCCAGCCTGCTGCAAAAATAAGCTCAACCCGAAGCATCTGCGGCAGGGGGATGGAGTGCCGGTTTTTTATTAACCCACATCGCCGTGGCAGCACAAACGCCCACCGGCAAGGCCAAAAAATTCAGCACCGGCAGCATGGTCATGCCGGTCATCGTTGCGCCAAACGTTAAGCTTGTGATGGGCATCCGCCCCAGCCAAGCGCGCTGCGCCTCAAATTCCATCCGATGATTGCCCGCTGGGGCATCCACATATTGCAACGCCATCATCCAAGCTGAAAAGCCAAACCATAAAAACGGCGCGAACAGATTCAAACCCGGCACCAGCCATAAAAGCGAGAGTGGAATGGCATACGCCAAAAAATAGCGCAACTTGCGCCATTCTGCCGCCACGGTTTGCTGGGTGAGTTGCCAAAATGTGGTGTTATCTTCGGGTGTGGATTTGCCCGTGAGCTGCCACTCAAGCTTTTGTGCGAGCAGGGCATTAAACGGCGCCGCGATAAAATTGGCGATCATGGTGAAGCTAAAAAATGCCATCAGCAAAAGCCCGATTAACAATAAGGGCAACAATAGCCAGCTCAGCCAATTTAACCAATCGGGTAAGAGGTGATCGAGCATTTGCCGCGCGGTGTGCACCACGCCCCAAGTGCCCAAGCCAAATAATACGAAGTTAATGGCCAGTGGAATGAGGGTGAAGCGTCGAATCCCCGGGCGCCACATCAAACTAAAGCCCTGTAAAACATAACCAAAACCATTCATTGCATTGCCTTTGGATGATTTATTTTTGCGGGTTAAGCCAAGTAATCGCGCACGGTGCCGCAGTATCCTCACGCAAGGCCGCATTGATATACGTTAATGCGGGGCCAATCTTGGTATCAAACTGCCAAGGTGGATTGATAATTAGCACGCCCGATCCCGTGAGACGATTGCCGAGCTCGTCGGGCACGAGCGAGTTCTCAATTGTTAACACCGGTCGATCGGTCAGGCGGGCAATCCGGTTCAACCAACGGCTCAGATAGGGCCGCTGCTTGATGGGGTACCACAGGGCAAATACCCCGATTTCAAACCGCTGCAAACCCGCCTCAAGGGCTGCAAAAATCTCATCACGCTCGCTGGTTTGCTCATAGGGCGGATCAATTAAAACTAGGCCGCGTCGCTCGATGGGGGGCAAATCTGATTTCAATGCGGCCAAGCCTTCACCGCAACGCGCCACCGTGCGCCGGTGGGCAACACCCGCCTCGCGCCGTGGGCACAAATCCAAATTTCGCCCCAATTCACGCGCAACTTTCGATACGAGCTCCACGCCCACAAACCGATCCTGCGTGCGCAACTGCGTGACTGCCAGCAACGGCGAGCCGGGATACTGCGCCCGCCCGAAACTTTGCACGCTCGCCAGATAATCAGAAATTAAGCGGAAGGCAGGGTCTTCGCTCGGCGGTGCCAGCGTCATCGCTGCGCGCAGGCGCTCAATGCCACCCCGTGCTTCATCGCCCCGACGCGCCTCATCGGCGGTTAAATCATACAAACCCGCCCCCGCGTGGGTATCGAGCATCAAAAAACCACCCGGCTTTTGCTGCATTAATTCAATCAGTTGGCGTAAAACCAAATGCTTAAGCACATCGGCGTGGTTACCGGCGTGAAAGTGATGTTGATAATTCATTAATGCGGTCATCCTCAAAATAATCCAACGACACCCTGACGCCGCAGGAAATGGCGGCCATCATACGTGTGATCAGCCGACTTGGCGCATCTCAAT
>DZCK01000007.1:0-4556 GCA_022730245.1 Halothiobacillus neapolitanus | reverse complement strand
AATGACCTCTGCTTGCGATAGCGAAGTAACGCCGAAAGGAACATGCGCGCATTTAAGGGGTCTTAGTTGCGCGAGCGCACTTAGTTAGAACGACTTAAAATAACCCATCCACCGCAAACACAGGGGGCAATGTGGATCTTGCAGCACAGGCATCCGTTTGCGTCGGTATTATTTCTGATACGCATGGTGCCATTGAGGGCGCTATCCTCGCGCTGATGCAGCAATGCGATGTCATCGTGCATGCGGGTGATATTTTAGATCCCGACATTTTGCGCCGCGCCACCCCAAAATCAGGCCATATTATTGCGGTGCGCGGCAATAACGACACCCCCGATCAATGGCCACTCGGCACCGCGCATTTGCTCCAATCCTTGCCGGAAATGGCGCGGCTCAAGCTGCCGGGCGGCTTGCTTGTGGTGGAACACGGCCATCGTGTGAATCCCGCGCACCAGCGCCATGAAAAGCTGCGAATCCGCCACCCTGAGGCGCGCGCTATTGTCTACGGCCACACGCATCACCGCAGCATTGATACCGATCATGACATTTGGGTATTAAACCCCGGTGCCGCCGGCAAAGTACGCGCTTATGGCGGAGCGGGTTGCCTTATACTGTATGCCTCACCTGAGCGCTGGTGGGTTGAAGAAAAAACGCTCTCAAGCTGAGCTGAACCGTCAGCTTAAATTCGGCATAATCAACGCCTGAGCCGCCCTCGCGCCAATCAAGCGCAGGGGCACCCCATCGATTGGAGCGAGTTTGCGTTATGGCCACGATCTTAGGCATTGGCATTGCCACCCTCGACATCATCAATGAAGTGAATCAGTACCCCGCTGAAGACAGCGAACAACGCGCACTCGCCCAGCGCAAGCGCACGGGGGGCAATGTGTGCAACACCTTAAGCGTGCTGCGCCAATTTGAACACCAATGCGCGCTGGCAGCCGTACTCACCTCGGATGCGGATGGCGCGTTCATTCAAGAAAAAATCGCGCAGCGCGGTATCGATTTATCGCCCAGCCATAAAATAGGCTTCGGCCATGCGCCCACCTCCTACATCACCCTCAATCGCCCTAATGGCAGCCGCACCATCGTGCATTATCGCGATGCGCCCGAGTTTGATCTCACCGCGTTTCTAGCCATCGATTTAACCCCATTCGACTGGCTGCATTTTGAAGCCCGCCATTGCATGGATACCGCCGCCATGTTGGCTTTGGCACGCAGCATGAGCAAAACGCAAATCCTATCGCTAGAAATTGAAAAAGAGCGCCCGCACCTTGAGCAGCTCTTCTCATTTCCCGATGTTATTTTTTTCTCACGCGCGTTTGCCCAAAACCGCGACTTCAACGACCCCCGAGCCTTTTTAACCGCCGCGCATCACTGGGCACCCCAAGCCGTACTGATTCTTGCTTGGGGCGCGGCAGGGGCTTATTGGCTAGCACCGTCAAGCGGCCGCATTCACGCCATTGAAAGCCAAACTGTTGATCCCGTAGTTGATACCTTGGGCGCTGGCGACACCTTAATTGCCGGCGTTATTCATGCCCGCACAAGCCAAGGAGCAACCGATGATTGGTCACCGGCGGTGACCTTTGGCGTGCGCCTTGCCGAACAAAAAATTCAACAAATCGGCTTAGATGACCTGAACACTCGGGCCGGCCAAGCGGCCAAAACCCAACCGCTGTGTCATTTGGATGATTTAGGCCCTGCGGATGCCTTAGGCGTTCGCCCCCTTAATGGCATCCCGAGCGTGATCGTTGTGCGCGCCCATAAAACCCTTTATGCCTATCGTAATATTTGCCCACATAATGGCTCGCCCTTAAGCAAAACTCAGCGAGGGTATCTTATCGACAAACCCGAGGGCTTCGCGCTGCGCTGCGCCGTACATAATGCGCACTTTGATATTGAAAGCGGCACCTGCACCCAAGGCCCTTGCCCGGGCACGCACTTGCAAACCGTGCCCATTCGCATCGCGGGCGATGCCGTTTTTTTAGCTCCCGAGGTCGATGAACCAGAAAACAACCCATCCATCGCCCAATCATCATGAAATTGCAATATACCCCAGCAGTTTAATTAGCTATGCTTTGCCCAATGAAATTTTTTACACCAACGAGCGAAAAAAAGGATTTTAACGCATGTTACACACCCAAGATTCCCACCGTCCCACCCCATGAGCCAAGTCGCCAAGACAAATATCCTGCCGCCCGCATCTAACGACTACAGCGAGTTTTGGTTGTGGGTGCAGCTAGATGCGCTCAACCGCATCCGTGATTGGCGCCCCCTTGCGCTGCCGAACACGCCACTCGCCGACCCGTTCGCCCAAGGCAAGTCTCATCGACTCGATGCGATACTCGGCATACTATCGGAGGATCTGCGCTGGCAGGAAAATACAGGCCGCGCGGGCCCATCAGAAAGCCTGCCAGGGTGGGTATGGCGTGCGCGCTGGCTCGATGGCCAACACCTGTGGCAGGTTATCTCGCCCCCTGCCGCTGAAGCCAATCCGTCGATGCGCTTATTGCATATTTCCGCGTACCCCGGCGTGTCTCCCGATGCGATGGGTTGGCTTGATCGCCTGCCCGACTTAGTGATTGGTCGCGATGAAGCCCAAACCGTCCAATTTTTGAATCGCACCGCCCGCGAATTGCGTGATCCCGAATTTATCGCGCAGCTCACCCAAAATATTGCCCAATTTGACGGCTCAAATAGCGCCGCTGAACAGGCCATTATCGATAGCCAAGGCAATGCGCGAATTTTTCATCGCATGCTGATACAAGCCCCACCGGCTTCAGCTTTGCATGAATTTATTTTGGCGCATGAAATTTCACACATTAAAACGCTTGAGCATGCTTTGGGTGATCACGAGCAATTAATGCGGCTGCTGATTGATGCCACACCCGATTTTATCGCGGTTAAAGATGGCGAAGGTCGCTGGCTTTTAGCCAACCAAGCCGCACTGGCCTTCTTCCAGCTGCAAACAGCCCCTTGGTGGGGCAAAACCGATACGCAACTGGCCGAATTAACAGACCCTGTTTTTTTCGACGCGTTAAATGCCTGCACCGGCTCCGATGACCGCGCTTGGGCGGCAAAACAACGCATCCGCGTACTTGAAACCTTGCCCGAACAGGGCGGTGGGCACCGGGTATTTGATACCTTAAAACTGCCTTCTTTTACCGAACAGGGCGCGCGTAAGCTTCTAATTATTATTGGGCGCGATGTCACCGAGCGGGAGCTGGCTCAAAAACGCTATGAAACATTAGCCAGTCAAGATGAGTTAACCGGCCTGCTCAATCGCCAGTTTTTTCAAATAGAAGCCCAGCGCTGGATGGATGAACTCACGCGAGAACACAAACAAAAACTCGCCCTCATTGAGTTTGATCTCGATTATTTTCGTTCCATTAACGACAGCTACGGCCACCCCCGAGGCGATCAACTCCTAAAACAAATTGCCCAGCGCCTGCAAGATAAATGCGCCGTTGAGCGGATTTTGATCTCCCGATTGGGCGGCGATGAGTTCGCACTGCTGCTCCCCACCGATGGCACTCAAGCCGCACTCGACGCGTTGGGTGCTCAGGTTAAAGCCTTGGTGGCCAGCCCCTTCCACATGGATCATCTGACGGTGCACACCACCGCCAGCACCGGCATGGCCGTTTGGCCCGATCACGGCAGCAATATGCACGAGTTATTGCACCTGGCCGATTCCGCCATGTATGCCGCCAAAGCGCAGGGGCGCAATGGTCACGCCGTGTTCTCGCCCCGCATTGCGGCCGAACAAAACTGGCGCGCGCAGCTCTTAACCGCGCTACGCCAAGGCCAAGCCGATAACCGCTTTTATCTTGTGTACCAAGTTCAGCAAAATGCTAACAGCCTTGCTATAACGGGGGTTGAAGCCTTATTACGCTGGCGCCACACCTCGCCTGAACTTGCGGCCGGCCCCGATCGATTTATCCCTTTGTTGGAACAATCAGGGCTCATTATCGATATTGGCGGCTGGGTGCTCTTAGAGGCGTGTATGCAAATTGCCCGCTGGCGTGTGCCGCTGGGTGAGCGCATTACGGTTGCGGTCAATGTATCCAGCATCCAAATGCATGCCCCTTGCTTTGTGGGGCGCGTGCGGGCGGCGTTAGCGCAATCAGGCATTCCACCCGCCTTGCTTGAGCTTGAGCTCACTGAATCCGCCCTGGTTAACGACCCCCATACGGCCACCAACACGCTGGCCGAACTCAAAGCGCTGGGGGTGCAGTTGGCGCTAGATGACTTTGGCACCGGCTATTCTTCATTGAGTTATCTCACCCAATTCTCTTTTGATCGCCTGAAAATCGATCAGAGCTTTGTGCGTGATATTCTCGATGATCCCAAAGACCTTGAAATCGTTAAAGCCATCATCGCCATGGGGCACGCATTACGCTTAGACGTGGTGGCAGAAGGCGTCGAAACTACGGCCGAACGGGATTTGCTCGAAGCCCTTGGCTGCGATTCTTTTCAAGGGTATTTGATCGGTCGCCCCGGTTTGCCCGCAGAAATTTACCCCATGCTCGGCGTTGGCTTGTTATGATTCATCAATTTAATTA
>DZCK01000070.1 GCA_022730245.1 Halothiobacillus neapolitanus | reverse complement strand
TTTTTATGCCGCAGTAATCCAAGACTGGATTGGTTCACCCTCGCTTGGGCAGGTAGCCCAATTTAAGGTGCTCAATCAGAGGTTCCTTAGGTCGCCTCAGCAATATTATCCAACACTGTACCGCACAAAAAATGCAAATTAAATCAAACTATTGCACAGCCAAAGGGGGTTAAATCGTATGGGTAGGATTCACCTCAAAAGGTTTGAGCCATTTAAGCCGCAGGCTGTTACCCAATACAAAAACCGAAGACAAGCCCATCGCCACCCCCGCCACCATGGGGCTTAAGTGAACGCCGATGGGTGCGGCCACACCGGCTGCAATCGGAATCAACAAAATATTGTAAAAAAAAGCCCAAAACAAATTGCCGCGAATATTGGCAAGGGTGTGCTTTGCCACGACAAGCGCCGTAACAACCCCACTCAAATGCCCTTGGGTTAGGGTGACATCGGCGGCTTCCATCGCAATGTCGGTGCCTGAGGCCAGCGCAATACCCACATCGGCCTCGGCCAGCGCCGGGGCATCGTTAATGCCATCACCCACAAAAGTCACTGTGCGGCCACTGGCTTGAAGTTCACGCACCACACGGGCTTTATCTTGCGGGCGAATTTGGGCATAAATCTCGGTAATGCCCAGTGCCGACGCGACCGTTTGCGCCGTGGCTTTGGCATCGCCTGTGACCATCCCCACCCTTAAGCCGCGCGCGCGCAAAGCATGCACGGTGGCGAGCGCTTCGGGTTTAATTTGATCGGCCAGTGCCAGCCAGCCCAAAAAACGTCCATCGGCCGCCACGCACACCACGGTATGCCCCATTGCTTGAAGGCGGTTCATTTCGGCAGGATCGGCATCAACAGAAATCCCTTCCTCGACCAGAAAATGCACCGCACCCACGCACACGCGTTGATCGGCGACAACGCCTGTAATGCCCTGCCCAACGTGTGCCTGGAATTGCGTACAAGGCAACACGGGCTCATCTCGTTGCCGGGCTGCGGCCACAATGGCGCGCGCCAGCGGATGCTCTGAATTCGATTCCAGCGCGGCAGCCAACCGCAAGGCAAGCTCTGGTGCAGGACCGCCCCATTGAGCCACCACGGGCTGGCCTTGCGTTAAGGTGCCGGTTTTATCGAACAACACGGTATCAATATGCGAAAGGGTTTCCAGCGCCTCTCCCTTGCGAAACAGCACACCCAACTCAGCGGCGCGCCCCGTGCCCACCATAATGGCGGCGGGCGTTGCCAAGCCCATCGCGCAGGGGCAAGCCACCACCAGCACCGCCACCATGGCGACCAAAGCCACGCTACTATTGCCCGTTAACCCAAACCACACCCCAAAAGTGAGCAGCGCGATCACAAGAACAAGGGGCGTAAATACCCGCACCACCCGATCGGCCAAACTTTGAATCGGCAGTTTGCCAGTTTGCGCGCGCGCCACGAGCCGAATAATTTGCGCCAATACGGTATCGCCACCCACGGCGGTGGCTTCAATCACCAATCGCCCATCGAGATTGATGGTGCCGCCCACCACGTCATCCCCGATGGCTTTGGCCATGGGCAGGGGCTCACCGGTGAGCATGGATTGATCGACATGCGCGCGCCCTTCCACGACCCGACCATCGGTTGCCACCCGCTCGCCTGGGCGAACCACAAAGTGAGCCCCCAGGCGTAATTGCCCTAACGGAATATCGTGCTCTGCGCCTAAATCATCCAAAACATGGGCAATTTTAATTTGCAAATCAATGAGTTTCTCAATGGCGGCCGAGGCGCGCCCCTTGGCAATCACCTCAAGGTATTTGCCCATTAAAACAGCAAAAACAACCACGCCTACCGAATCGAAATACACATGCCGTGCCTCGGGCGCAAACCCCGTGGGGAACAGCAGCACCAGCGCGCTATAAATAAACGCCGCCCCCGTGCCGGTGGCAACCAAGGAATTCATATCGGGCGATAAATGGCGGTAGGCCACCCAGCCGGTTTTAAAAAAACGCCGCCCGGGGCCGAACAGCACGGCAGAGGCCAACGCCAGTTGCAGCCAATCCCAAAAATGAGGAAACGGGCTGAATGCGGCGAGCCATTGATTCAACGCAGGAATGAGCATGCCGCCCATCGATAACAGCAGGATAATAAAGGCCAACAAGGCCGAGAGCACCACATCGCGCCGCAAGGCAGCGCGTTGCGCTTGGCGCCGATTTGCAACAGGCGGCGCCGCCGCCACCGTTTGGGCACCGTAACCGGCATCGCGCACGGCTGCCAGTACAGCATCCAGATCAACCATCGCCGGGCTATAACGAATGTGCGCTTGCTCGGTGGCTAAATTCACCTCGGCGGACAACACACCCGGCACCCGACGCAATGCCCGCTCTACCCGACCCACGCAAGCCGCGCAGGTCATGCCTGTTATCGCAAAATCGGTATCCACGATGACAGGCGCGTAGCCGATAGCACCGATCACGGCTAAAAGCGCTTCTGCACGCACATGCTGCGCATCAAACACGATTTGCGCTTGCTCGGTGGCCAAATTCACCACCGCAGAAACCACCCCAGCCTGACGCGCCAAGGCACGCTCCACCCGCGCACTGCACGAGGCGCAGGTCATGCCATCTATGCCAATAGTGAGGGTATTTAACGGTGTGGGCTGAGTCATCAATCCCCCTAGCTAGTCTTGTTATGTGTTCGCTTTAAATGGGCACATACGCACTTGTTCTAATCAAACCCGGCTTATGCTGGGGCGACTTTTCCCTGTTTAATGGCACCCGGTTCATGGCTCAAAAATTAGGGCGCCAAGCGCGCACTGGCCACAATGGCCCGGGTTTTTTCAACCAGTTTGGTTAAGGCCTCATCCACCAAAATTTGGCTTGCAAAGGCAAATTGAGCCGCATTATTTTCGGGCATGGCTTGGGTTTGATCAAAGCGCCAATGCGCCAGTACGCTGCGGGTGGTTGGATCAAGCCACAGGCAACTCATGACCAAGTGGGTATGGCCCTTATCATCGGTAATATCATGCTCCAACCGCGTTAAATCGCAGCTAATGCTTACCGCCACGGGTGCGCGGGCGGCGTTTTTCACCACCCCAGCCACCCAAGGTTGGCGCGCTAGGGTTTGCTCAGCGGCATCGGTTAATAGGGCGGCTGGCGCGGCCAGCCAACGGCTATCACGATACGGCAATAGCAACTGGGGTTGCGTGCTGTACATCATGGCTGGGGTTTCAAACCCTTGCGCTGCCTCAATGGATCGAAAGGCAATGAGGTAGGTGGCTTGCGGCGTGTTGCTTTGGGCAGCCACAGCTTGCGTTAAGGGCGCCGGGGGGTTCAAACGGTAGGTGGTTTGGGCTTGCTGGGGCTTAATCGGCAAGCTACAGCCCGCCAGCAAGATACCGACCAAACTCACGCTCAAGCCAAAACGCGCAAGCCGAAGTGGGGTGATTAACTTGTTCACACGGGGCTCCTTTATCTGTCGAACCTTAAATTTATTCAATACATAACGGCGCACTGGGTACGCTCGCGGCACAAGCCAAGCCAATACAATCAAGCCAATACAATTAATGCGAGCCATTAGATGGCTGACCTGAACCCGACTCACCCGGTCCTAAGGGCACGGGCACGGCGCCATATAAAATTTGGCTTGGATTTTGATTCAATTGATTCACAAGCTGCGTTAGCGCGGTACTGGCCTGCTGCAATTGATCCATTAACCCGCCGAGTTGTGGCAAGGTTCGATAATTAAAGGCATTCAGGGTTTTGGTGCCGGTTTGGGTTAATTCGATCGTGCTGGTGCTGGCCGCGCTGACCTGTGTTACCGCCGCGTTGGTTGCCGCAATCACGCCCTGCAATCCATTGATCGATTGGCTGAATTTTTTAAGCAACATGCTGCCCTGATTAATCAACGCCTCGGTTGAATCACTTACTTTAGCCGTGCCCTCTAGGGTTTTTCGCCCTGAAACCATCATGGCGGCAAGATCATTTTTATGCTCGGCAACCGTGGTTGTAATTTCATCGATATTTTTAATGGTTTTCGTGAGTGCCGCGATATTTTTCGCGCTCATCAAGGCATCCAACTGCTCGCCGACCCGCGTAATTTTGGCCATGGTTTCATTCACGCCGCCTTCGAGCTTGGAGAAAATCGAGGCTTCATAGGGGATTACGAGCAAACCCTCTGCATTTCGATTTGTTAAAGCAACCGAGGATTTACCCCCAGTTAAGTTCAACACACTCAAGCCCGTCACGCCGAGCAGCTGCAATTTAGCCACGGTATCGGTACGAATGGGCACATTCGAATCCAAATCGACCAGTACGCGAATTTGATCGGGGTTTTTTGCATCAATGCGAATGCTTTTTACCTGCCCCACATCCACCCCGCGATATAACACGTGGCTATTTTCCGTGAGCCCGGACGCATTATCAGTGACATAAATCACATACGGCGTAAATTGCTCATTTTTGCCGCCCGTGACCAACCAATAGGCGGTGGCACCCAGCACCAGCCCTAAAATAAGAACAAATAACCCAACGGCAGTGTAGTTAATTTTTGAATCCATTAAGACGTCCTCAATTGCGATTCTGACGGCTCATCGCGCGAATGGATAGGTATTGGCGCGGCCTTAGCTGCCAGCCAAAAAGCCTGTGAACGGGCACCCCGAAAGTAAGCTTGCAGCTCAGGCTCTTCTCGCTGCGCCAGCTCCATGGCCGTGCCCACCGCCAGCATTTTTTTGCGCCCCAAGAAAGCCACCTCATCCACGCCCCGCCAAATCGAATCTAAATCATGGGTTGCTTGCAGCACCGTTAAACCTAAGGTTTCGCTCAAGGTGCGGATTAAATCATCAAAGGCGGCCGCGCCAATCGGATCTAAGCCCGAGGTGGGCTCATCGAGCACCAATAACTCAGGATCCAGCGCCAGCGCCCGCGCCAATGCCGCACGTTTAACCATGCCGCCGGAGAGTTCCATCGGTAATTTATGGGCGCTATCGGCGGGCAAGCCCGCCAGTAAAATTTTGCTCATTCCGAGGTCTTTTAACCAATGCGGATCAAACTGGCCATGCTCTTTTATTGGCAACAACACATTCTCTAAGACCGTGAGCGAGGTGAAGAGCGCACCCCCCTGAAACAGCACCCCAATGCGCTCGCGCAGCGATTGCCTCGTGGGTTCACTGGCTTTCGCGATTTCTACGCCAAACAATTTTAAAGAACCCGCATTCGCTTGCCGCAGCATAATGAGCGTGTGCAGCAAAACCGTTTTGCCGGTGCCCGACCCGCCGACCAAGGCACATACCTGCCCGCGCGCCAGTTTAAAATCCAAGCCATCGTGGACGCGGTTACTGCCAAATTGATTCACCAAGCCCGAGGCTTCAATAACCCAATCAGGGCTCGCGGGCGAAGGATTCGGCGTATCACCCAGATTCATGCTTGAGGGCATGTTCAGTACCCCATCAGGTTATAAAGCACAGAAAACACCGCATCGATCACAATCACCATGAAAATCGCTTGCACCACACTGATCGTCGTGGCGTGGCCCACTTCTGCCGCACTGCCGCGCACCCGCAAACCCTGCATACAGCCAATCAACGCAATCACAATGGCAAACACCGGCGTTTTAATTAGCCCAAGCCAAAGCGTGGTTAAGTTCACCACTTGCGGAATGCGCTCAAAATACACCGAAAAAGAAACGCCATAGCCATAATTGGCCACCACCGCGCCACCCAACAGCCCCATCACATCGGCAAACATCGAGAGCAGCGGCAAAGCGATCACCAAGGCGATCACTTTGGGGAACACCAACAGCTCAAACGGCGGTAAACCCAATGCACGCAAGGCATCAATTTCTTCGGTAATGCGCATGGTGCCGAGCTGCGCGGTATACGATGAGCCCGTGCGCCCCGCCACAATAATAGCCGCCAGCAACGGCCCTAATTCCCGCAGGGTAATAATGCCGACTAAATTCACAATCAACACATTCGCGCCATAACTGGCCAAGGTGGCGCCGCCTTGATAAGCCATCACCATGCCAATCATGAACGACAACAGCCCCACGATGCCCAGCGCCCGCACGCCGGCCGCCTCAATTTCTGCCATCACGGCGCGCCAGCGAATCCGCCAGAAAAACACCAATAAGGGCGCGCCCCGCCAAACCAATTCGCCCAAAAACGACAAAAAATGCTGAGCTTCTGTCCACTGCGCCACCGCCGCTTTACCCAAGCGCGCTATAGACGATAACGCGCGCACCGGAACCGGCGTGTCTTCTACCAACCGCGCATCCAGCAGCGCCAATAAATCGCGCTCACGCTGGGTCAGCTCGGATACATCCACCGTGACCCCCGCCGCACGCCAGCGCGCCAACCAGCGCGCCAACACCAACGCCGCAGAACTATCAAATGCCGTCATCTCACTTTTAAGGACGATGGTTTGCGGTTTGGCCTGCGCATCGGCTAAAGCGACGCTCGGCACTTGGTGCAATTGATGCACCGTCCAAGCCCCCATCAAAACCAAGGTACGCTCAGCCTTCGGGCTTTTGTCGGCAAGCGCCAGCCAACGAACACTGGGCGGCATTACGCCACCCCGCCACGGCAAGTGATTAAAGCGGGGCGGCCTAATTTAGAATTGCTTAAATAAGGAATTGATGCGAGCCAGATCATGATGGGTTTAAGCGTATCTCTTGGTGATGACGTGCAAGGAGCTTATCATTCCCACCATTGCAAATGTCGCATCCGTCCGACAAAACCCCCATATCGAGAGAATCTCTGCGTGAATAAACAACGCCTGCAAAAAATATTAGCCACCCAAGGCGTCGGTTCGCGCCGCATGATCGAGGGCTGGATTAGCGCTGGCGAGGTAATGCTCAATGGCAAACTCGCGCAACTGGGCGATGTAGCAAGCTCAGGCGACTTAATCGAAGTGCGCGGACAAAAAATCCCGGTATCTGATGTAGCGCCCGTGCGGCGCGTGCTGATTTACCACAAACCCGAAGGCGAAATTAACTCCACCTCCGATCCCGAAGGCCGCCCCACCGTATTTGGCGCCCTGCCCTCCATTCGGCAAGGTCGCTGGATTAGCGTGGGTCGGCTCGATTTCAACACCTCCGGCCTGCTACTCGTTACCAACGATGGCGAGCTGGCCAACCGCCTGATGCACCCCAGCAACCAAATTGAACGCACCTATGCCGTGCGGGTATTGGGCGGGCTGACCGAAGCACAAATCAAACAGCTCACCACCGAAGTGCCGCTTGATGATGGGCCTGCCAAGTTCGATCATTTTACCGATGCGGGCGGCACCGGCGCGAATCGCTGGTATCACGTGACCCTGCGTGAAGGCCGCAACCGAGAAGTTCGCCGCATGGTTGAAGCCGTCGGCGGGGTCGTCTCGCGCCTCATTCGCATCAGCTACGGTGGCATTGCCTTGCCGCCGCGCCTAAAACCGGGTCGCGCGCAAGATTTACCGCCCGAAATGGAAGATGCGCTGGTGCGCCTTGTCGGGCTCAAACCCGAATCACGCCGCAAAGTAGTCGATGACGACACCAAGCGCCGCGCACTCAAACCCTATCGCGCCCGCACCCAAGAAGGCCGGCTGCAAAAACGCGATAACGAATCGTTTTATCAAGCGCCTATCAGTGAAACGGATGCGACCGCAACCGGTAGCAGGTTTGATGACACCCCCGCGCGAACCCAAACTATCCGCCCAGAAAATCGCAGCTTTGCCCGCTCAGAATCCCGCGTTGAACCGCGCAGCGCTTGGGGTCAAAAAACCGGCGACACCCCCAGCCGCACCGCGCGGCCGAGCGCTGCTCGAACCAATACGCGCCATTCGGATGCCCCCAGAACTGAGACCGCACGATCAGAGTTCGCAAGACCCAGCGCGCCTAGACCTAACGCGCCTAGACCCGGCAGCACGCAAGCGGGCCTGCCCCGAACCGGCACCTTATCGCGCACCACAACGCGCAATGCCGCCAATGAAACCACGCGAGAAACACGGCGCGATACAGCAGAACCCCGCTCAACGCGCCACCCCAATGCCAGCCCATTCAAACCCGCAGCCAAACCCGAATTTAAAAACACGGCGCGCACCAGCAAACCCACCCGCACCACACGCCAAGGCACAGGCCACACCGCCAACCCAGGCCGCAAACCATCCCGTGGGCGATAGGGGTATACGCCCATAAAACCCCCAAGGCGGGCGAGGGTTATTTGCGGGAAATTACCTTCGTTAGGCCAACCCCCTCAGCCGAATTAGCGAATTTTTTTTGGGGGGGCGGGCTGGCAACTTGGGGGTACAAAATACCCGCCACCGCCGCTTTTTCGAGGCTCGGGCACCATCTGCTAAGCCAGCAGCCGATTCAAACAAAGTTTGTCCAATTCACCCCAAAACACCTGCCTTCGGTTTAATATCTCATCATGATTAAATTTCCAAACGCCCTTGCCGAAACAGCCCCAGCAGCCCAGCCCTCAAGCGCGGTACTGCACGGTTCTGCCATTAATTTAACCGATGCCATCAACCTTAAAAACACACTTTTGGTTGCTATGCCCAATGTGGAAGATCCGAATTTTAGCCACAGCGTGACCTATGTGTGCGAACACAGCGACGAAGGTGCCATGGGCATCACCATCACCCACCCCCTGCCTCAGCTGAGCTTGGGCGATATTTTCGATCACATGAAAATATCCTGCTCCAACCCCAGCATTCGCAATCGCCCGGTGTATATGGGCGGTCCTGTTGCGATGGAGCGCGGGTTTATTCTGCACACCCCGCATGGCGGCTGGGAATCCACACTGGAAATTACCCCTGATATTGGTCTTACCACCTCAAAAGATATTTTGCAGGCGCTGGCCGATGGCGCGGGGCCGGCTCGCGCGGTGATTGCGCTCGGTTATTCGGGTTGGTCGGCGGGGCAGCTTGATACTGAACTCAGCGAAAACACCTGGTTGACGGTTGATGCCACGGCTGAATTGATTTTCGATTATCCCATTGAGGATCGTTGGTTGGCCGCAGCCCGAAGCTTAGGCGTCGATATGAATTTATTATCAACCGAGGCCGGACACGCGTAATGCCGCCAGAAATAAATTTGGCACCCCCGCCCGGCATCAATACAACGGGCGATATACCCACAACGGGCACTTGGCTCGCCTTCGATTACGGCGCATGGCGCACCGGCGTTGCCGTGGGTGAACGGCTACTGGAATCGGCACGCCCGCTATGCACATTACAAAATAACAATGCCCACCAAACCGATTGGGCCGGCATTACCGAATTAATGA
>DZCK01000191.1 GCA_022730245.1 Halothiobacillus neapolitanus | reverse complement strand
GGCACCGTTCAGATGAGTTTGCAGCCGATTTCCCTAAAGTCCGACAGGCTCCTAGCAGCCTGTCGGCTGCGCGCATTGAGCGATGCAAACGCGCCGGCAAGGGTGAATGATGCAGGGCTAATCGTACGAGATTAATCGTGCAGGCTTAACCATTCTTGCTCCAAAGCCCCATGCTCGGCTGCCAAAGCCTCGCGCTGGCGGGTTTTGGCTTGGGCGAGCGCGGGGTCTGGGTTTTGATACAGCGCGGGGTCGGCCAGCTCAGCATCGAGCGCCTGCAGGCTGTGCACCAATGCACTCAAGCGATGTTCAATTTCTTCAATGCGTTTTTTGAGGCGTTTATCCAAACTTGCCGCCGCTTTGGGCATGATTTTTTCCACCACAACCGGCGCGGCTTTGGCCACATCAGCGCCTTTATTGCTGGCATTGGCGGCGCGGCGCTCATCGGTCAGCGCGCGGCGATAATCCTCTAAATCGCCATCAAACGGCGCCACTTGCCCCGCATGTACTCGCCAAAAACCATCGCAAACCATCTCGATTAAGCTGCGATCATGCGATACCACAACCAAGGCGCCCTCAAAGGTTTGCAGGGCGCTTGCCAGCGATTCGCGCATTTCTAAATCCAAATGGTTGGTGGGTTCATCCAGCAACAACAAATTGGGCGCTTGCCAAACGAGTAAGGCCAACGCAAGCCGCGCTTTTTCACCCCCCGAGAAGGGCTCGATCACTTCAAACGCCCGATCCCCAATAAACCCAAAGCCGCCCAAAAAGCTGCGCACTTCTTGCGTACTGGCGCGACCGGCAATGCGTTCAAGCGCCGACATGGGCGTATCGCGCGGATCGAGTTGTTCGAGCTGATGCTGCGCGTAATAGCCAATTTTTACGCCAGAGGAGACAAACAATTGCCCCGACATGGGTTGCTCTGCGCCGCCCAGCACCCGCATCAGCGTGGTTTTACCCGCGCCATTGGAACCCAAAAGCCCGATACGATCACCCGCGCGCACGGTCAGCTCAATATTTTTGAGTAACACGTTGCCGTTATAACCCAAATTGATGTGTTCCATCGTGAGCAACGGATCGGGGGCATTGGGCGCGGTTTTAAACTGAAAGTT
Source organism: Halothiobacillus neapolitanus (assembly GCA_022730245.1). Taxonomy (GTDB): domain Bacteria; phylum Pseudomonadota; class Gammaproteobacteria; order Halothiobacillales; family Halothiobacillaceae; genus Halothiobacillus; species Halothiobacillus neapolitanus_A. The sequence continues at coordinate 897 of DZCK01000191.1, read as the reverse complement.
AAACGAGCTATCGGCATGGGTAGCCGCCAATACCGGCAAACGCGCCAAGGCCTTAATACGGCTTTGCGCTTGTTTGGCTTTGCTGGCCTGCGCTCGGAAACGATCCACAAACGCATTTAAATGGGCACGTTCCCGCTCGATTTTGGCTGAAAATGCCGCATTTTGCGCTTGGCGCTCGGCGCGCATCGACTCGAACCCGCTGTAATTGCTCGTGTACACGGTGAGCGTTTTGTTCTCAATATGCGCGATATGTGTGCAAACTTGATCCAAAAAGTCACGATCATGCGACACCACAACAAGGCTGCCAGGATAGCTAATTAACCACTGTTCAAGCCAAAATACGGCATCTAAATCCAAATGGTTGGTTGGCTCATCGAGCAACATAATATCGCTCGGCGCAAGCAGGGCGCGCGCTAAGTTAATGCGCATCCGCCAGCCGCCCGAAAACGAGCGCACCGGGCGATCAATCGCATCGGGCGCAAAGCCCAAACCATCCAGCAATCGCGCCGCCCGCGCCCGCGCGGAAAAGCCATCAATGGCATCTAAATCGTGATACAGCGTGGCGAGTGCCATGCCATCTTCGGCCAGTTCGGCAACTTCAATAGCCTTGGCAATACGGGCATATTCCTCATCCCCCGAGAGCACGCTTTCAACCGCACTCACCTCGATATCGTCCATCTCTTGCGCCACGGTGGATAACCGCTGCCCACCGGCGCGCTCCACCTCGCCGGTATCGGGCGCAAGCTTGCCCTCCAATAAGGCCAATAAGCTGGATTTACCCGTGCCATTGCGCCCAACCAAGCCTAAACGGTAGCCGGGTTGCAAGGTGAGATTCGCGTTTTCAAGAAGAAGCTGAGTGCCGCGCCGCAAGCTAACGGATTTAAGTTGAATCATGGG
>DZCK01000069.1 GCA_022730245.1 Halothiobacillus neapolitanus | reverse complement strand
TTCCTTACTTTTCGCAGCCTAATTAGCCCCTATGCGTTAATTGGTTTTTACTATTTGGGCGCGGTATTAATGCCTATTGTGGCTTGGCTATTTTGGCGATGGTTGGCGCGACGATACGACTGGGTGCGCCCCGTGCGTGATGAAGTGGCCGCACTCAGCCGCAAGCTGCTTTCACCCAAACAGCGGCTGGGATTGTTCCTTGCCTGCTTGGTGTGTTTTGCTTTGATGGAGCTGTTTTGGCGCATGTTATTTGAGTTTTTGATCGCTTATCTGCATATGGCGGAAGATATTCAAGCCATGGCTCGCGCACGGTGAAAATGGGATCACTAACCTGTCGTAAAACAGCAGTTATTTTGGCGTATGCTGCGCGCTTAGGATTTCTGCACAATAAGGAAATTGATGATGCCCCACCCAGATGCGCCCCAAGCCGCCCCTGCTGTGCAGCCCGCTAATTTTGAGCCCGCGCCCAAGCCTAAGTCCTCGATTTTTTGGCGGTTTTTTGCTGCTGTGTTTGGTGTGGTTTCTTGGCGTGCGCCCTGTTGGCTTGCAAGGCTCGTGCATTTTTTGGTTCGCAAACCCAAGCAAACGTGGGGCGCACTCTTCGGGTTGATTTTGCTTATTGTTGGTGGCTGGTTCGGGTATCAAGCGTATCAAAATCGGCCTAAACCGATCGAACCGCCTCGGGTGCAGGTGTCTGTTACCGCGCCTACGGCGACGGATTATACCCAAACTCCGATTGTGATTAGCCCGCTCGAGGTTGAGTTTTCGGCCTCGGTTGCGCCCATCGCTTTGGTGGGTAAGCCTGCCAAAGCGGGTATTGAATTAAGCCCACCCATCGCAGGGCAATGGGTTTGGCAAACGGATAAAACACTGCAATTTACCCCGGCGGGTGATTGGCCGGTGGGGCAAAAATTTCACCTAAAATTGAATCCCAAAACGGCTTTAACCGCGGGTGTACTGCTCGAGCAAACCGAATTTACTTTTGACACCGTGCCATTCAACGCCGCCATTGAACGTGGCGAGTTTTATCAAGACCCGCAAGACCCATTAAAAAAATCGGTCATTTTTGGCGTTAATTTTAATTACCCCGTTGATCCGAACACTTTTGAGTCATCGGTTGCGTTGGCTCTGTTGCTGCCCGATGCCAAAATCAAAAACCAAATGAACGCAGGGCCGCCGCAAAAATTCACCGTGACATACGATGAGCGTTATTTGAAGGCATTTGTCCATTCCGCCCCGCTTGATTTACCACAAGATACCCAAGATATGCGTTTAACCTTGGCGGCGGGCGTAAAAAGTTCACGCGGTGGGCCAGCCTTGTCTGAGGCGCTCATTCAAGCCGTGCAAATTCCCGGCTTGAATAGCTTGGCGATCACGAACACTGAAATCACCTTGATTGATAACACCCAGTTTGAGCCCACACAAACCCTTATTTTGGGCACCTCGACGCCGGTGACCGGCCAAGCGCTCAGCCGCAAATTGCGTGCTTGGTTGTTGCCCAAAGAGGGCCCTAAAGGTGAGGAAGATTACGATTGGTCTGAGGATTCAATCAGCGATGACGTATTAAAACGTTCGCGTTTGCTGGATTTGGCGGTGCAGCCTACCGAGCGAGATTTTGCCGATGTGCATGGGTTTAAATTGTCAGCGCCGCCGGGCCGCTTTATTTATGTTCAGGTTGGTCGGGGGCTCAATGGGTTTGGCGGATACACTTTGGCTAAAAATTCGGTCACGGTGTTGCCGGTGCCCGATTACCCCGAAATGCTCAAATTTATGGGGCAGGGGGCATTGCTTTCTCTAAATGGCGATCACAGGGTTTCGGTGGTGGCGCGCAATGTGCCGGGTATGCGGGTGAGCGTGGCACGGGTGCAGCCCTCGCAAATGCAACATTTGGTGGCTTTTAATGAGGGCGATTTTGCGCACCCCTCATTACGCATTTCGCCTGATCATTTCGTGCAGCGCTTTGTGCAAACGCAAGTTTTACCCGATACCGACCCCACTAAAGCGGTTTATTCAGGGGTCGATTTATCGCCCTATTTAGGCACGGGCACGCAACGCAAACGCGGGGTGTTTTTGGTTCGCGTGGTGCCGTGGAACCCCGATCAGACAGAAGATGCCACCGATGACTCTGAAGGGAATAATCCCTTTGATGCGAACGATTATCACAATGAATCGGCCATTGGTGATGCCCGTTTAATTGTGGTGACAGATTTGGGTTTGCTGGCTAAAAAATCGCTGGATGGCAGCCGTGATGTCTTTGTGCAATCCATCACCACAGGCGAGCCCGTGGCTAATGCGCTGGTGAAGGTGATTGCCGAAAACGGCGAGACTTTGCTCTCTCAAACCACGGGCGCCGATGGCCATGTGCATTTTCCGACGCTTGCGGGTTTTAAGCGTGAGAATAAGCCGGTGATGCTGTCGGTTTATCACACCGATACCGCCACAGCGGGCACGCCTGCCTCGAATGGCACCGATTTTTCGTTTTTGCCGATTAATGGCAGTGATCGCACGCTCAATTATTCGCGCTTTGATGTGGGCGGGGCGCCCAGCGCGACCTCTGCCAGTGAATTAAGCGCTTATGTGTTCTCCGATCGCGGCTTGTATCGGCCAGGCGATAAGTTTCATGTGGGGCTCATTGTGCGCGCGGCCAACTGGCAGCAAACGATTGCCGGCGTGCCCTTAAAAATTGAGTTGGTCGATCCGCGCGGCATGACGGTTGCCAAACAAGCCATTTCCCCCGATCAAAGTGGCTTTATGCAATGGCAATATACGCCGAGCGAGACCGCGCCCACGGGGGGCTGGATAGTCAATTTATATCTTGTTCATAACAATAACGATGATACGTTATTGGGTTCTACCACCGTGCAAGTTAAAGAGTTTGAACCCGATCAAACCCGTGTTACCGCCCAATTAAGGCCGGCTGCGATGGGTGGCTGGGTTAAGCCCGATTCACTGCATGCACTCATTCAAGCCGATACTTTATTTGGCACCCCGGCGGATAATCGCCGCGTGGCCGCAACGCTCACGTTACGCCCGACTTTTCCCTCATTTGCCGCTTTTGCGGATTATCATTTTTATGATCCCGAGCGCGCCAAAGCGGGTTATACCGAAACGCTGCAAGCGCAAACCACGAATGCAAAAGGTGCGGCTGATTTCGCGCTCAATTTATCCAGCTTTGCGGCATCTACCTATGCATTGCGGTTTTATGCCCAAGTGTTTGAGCCTGATAGCGGGCGCAATGTGGCGGCCACGGCTACGACGTTGGTTTCCAGTGCTGATTATTTAATCGGTCTTAAAACCGAAGGCGATTTAGACTTTATTCCCCGAGACACCCCGCAAAAAATTCAGCTCATAGCAGTAAACCCCGCGTTGCACGCGATTGAGGTGGCTAATTTAAGTGCGGTTATTTTATCGCGCCAGTATGTTTCGGTGCTCACGAAACAAGATTCTGGCGTGTATAAATACGAGTCTAAGCTCAAAGAAACCGCGATAAGCACGCAGCCTTTAACCATTGCCGCTGGCGGCACGGCGGTTCCCTTGCCCACCCATGAACCCGGTAGCTATGCCTTGGTTATTGAGTCATCTGACGGAAAAATACTCAATCGCATTGATTTTGTGGTGGCGGGCGCCGCCAATGTGAGCCGTTCGCTTGAGCGTAATGCCGAGTTGCAGCTGGCGTTGAATAAAAAAGATTACGCGCCGGGGGAAACCATGGATGTCGCTATTCGCGCACCCTATGCCGGTAGCGGCTTAATCACAATTGAGCGCGATAAGGTGTACGCATGGGCTTGGTTTCATGCCGATACGGCAAGCTCGGTGCAGCATATTACGCTGCCGCAAGGGTTTGAAGGCAATGGGTATATTAACGTGCAGTTTGTGCGTAACCCCGATTCAAGCGCAATTTACATGAGCCCGCTGAGCTTTGGCGTGGTGCCGTTCTCGGTGGATGTGAATGCCCACAAAGAACCCATGACGCTGAGCGTGCCCAGCCTAATTAAGCCCGGCCAAACCTTGGATATGACCGTTACCACGCCTGAGCCGGCTGATGTGGTGGTGTTTGCGGTCGATCAAGGTATTTTGCAGGTGGCTAATTACACCCTTGAAGATCCGCTGAAATTTTTCTTTCGCAAACGAATGCTCCAGGTCAGCACGAATCAAATTCTGGATTTAATTTTGCCCTCGTTCGCGCAATTAACCCAAGCTTCTACCACAGGGGGGGATGAAGATAGCGTGCGCCAGCAGCAACTAAACCCCTTCCGCCGCAAGCATGAGCAACTCGTCGCCTATTGGTCGGGCATTACCGCCATTAAGGGAAGCCATACGTTTCAGTACACTGTGCCCGATTCTTTTAACGGCGCACTTAAAGTGATGGTGATGGCCGTCACACCGCAAAAAATCGGCATTCAGCAGGCGGATACCACGGTGCGCGGCGATTTTGTCATTTCCCCCAATTTGCCCGTGGCCGTTGCGCCGGGGGATGAATTTGATGCCACAGCGAATGTGGTCAATAACCTTGCACCGGATCCGGCGCACCCCGATGCTCGGTTTGCGATTCATTTGGCTATTAATGCGGGCACTGCATTTGCCGTGCTGGGCGATTCAACCCAAATCTTAAACTTGGCCGCAGGGCAATCGGGGGGGGCGCATTTTAAACTCAAAGCACTGGCGCAATTGGGCTCCGCACCGGTTCAATTTACCGCGACAGAACAGCAAGCCCCAGCTGAACGACGCGCCCTGCGACGGGTTGAGGTTTCGGTGCGTCCCGCCACACCGTTTCAAACCGATGTGCACGTGGGGCCGGTTATCGTGGGCAATCCGGTCACAGTTTCCCCCTTGCGTGATTTATTCGCGGCGCGCAGTGAAAGCCGCGCGGCTATTTCTTATTTGCCTTTGGTGATGATGCAAGGCTTGGGGGCGTATCTTGAGAATTACTCAAACTACTGCACCGAGCAAACCATCTCAGCGGCCACACCCGCGCTCATTGCCACCGCGCAGCCTGAATTTGCGTTGAATGCGGCCAGTGCGGCGCGGGCGCCCGAGGTGGTGAATCGCGCGATTGCCACCTTGCGTGGCCGACAAAATAGCGAAGGCGGCTTTGGTGTGTGGATCGCCACCCCAGAGGCGGATCCCTTTGTCTCGGGTTATGCCGTGCAGTTTTTGCTGATGGCGCGTCAAGCCGGTTTAACCGTACCCGATGATATGTTGGTTTCAGGTTTGGGGTATTTGCGTACCTTGGCGGCCGATGATGCCTTATCTAGCTTGGCCGAACTGCGGGCGCGGGCTTTTGCGATCTATCTACTCACAGAGTCGGGGCAGGTCACCACTAATTTGATTGCCGCTGTACAGCAGCGCTTGCAAGCGCGCTATCCCGCCCAATGGCCGACCGATGCGGCGGCGGTGTATTTAGCTTCCTCCTACCATTTGCTCAAAGCGGATGCCGAGGCGAATAAGCTCATACAAGCCCCCGTGGCCGAGCTTTCAAAGCCGCGTTCAGCCAGTGCGCCTTGGGGCTATGCTAATTATTATGATCCGCTCATTTTTGATGCCAATAGCTTGTATTTAATAGAGAAAAATTTTCCAAAGCAGGCGGCTAACTTACCCCCACAAACCATCACCCGTTTGGCGCAATCGATAGAGCAAGGGCGGTACAACACGCTATCTGCGGCGTTGTCGATGCTGGCGCTCGCCCATTTCGGTGGTGAGAATTTAGGCGGTGATGCGCTAAGCCCTGAGGGGTTAAGTCTTAAACAAGGAAGCATCAATGCGACCACACAGGCTTTTGGCCACATTGGCCACAAAAGTGGTTTTATTTTATCGGGTGACATTGCATTGGATAGCCGCGCGGTGCAGTTCAGCAACGATTCTAAAAACCCGGCGCACAGCCAAGCTTGGTATTCGCTTGCCCAATCTGGCTATGATCGCAGCATGCCTACCCAGCCTATAAAAAATGGTTTGGAAATTGTGCGTGAATATACCGATACCGCAGGTAAGCCCGTGGATCATGTGAGCGTTGGGCAAACCCTTGATGTGCATATCAGCCTGCGGGCGTTGGGCGCGCGTGCCGTGGGTGATGTGGCGGTGGTCGATATTCTGCCCGGCGGTTTTGAGATTGTCGCCAATCCGCCGCCGACTGCTGAGGCCAATGCAGATAGCGCCGCTCTGAGCGATGGTGCCGAGGCCGAGCAAGCGGGTGACTCAGACTCAGCGTTCAGCGGTGGCGATGAGGCATCATCGCCGCCCGCGCCAATAGACCCCTTGGCGCAACCGGGCAGCAACCTAAGCGTCAATTATGTTGAGCCGAGGGAAGATCGGGTGCTTATTTATGCAGAAGCCAATCGAGACGTTCAGCAGTATATTTATCGCATCCGCGCGACCAATACCGGTACCTTTGTGATTCCGCCCGCTTACGCGGCGTCTATGTATGATCGAAGCCTCTCGGCTTATGCGCCAGGGCAAGGGACGATCACCGTGCAGCCCGAAGCGCGCCCATCGGCTGAGGTTAAACCGCAGCCTTGAACACAGTGGGTGCAGCCGCGCATCTTGTCCATCGGCGCTGGCTAATTATTGCGTTCTTGGTGTTAGGCTTGCCGCTTTTCGGCCTTTGGGGCTTGCGTATCTGGTTAATTAACCAGCCGCACTTGCCGTTAAGCCAGTGGCTGCCCTCATCTACTGCCGTGCTGGATGATAAAGGGCGGTTATTGCGCCTGACTTTAGCGCGCGATGAGCAATATCGGTTGTGGACCGAACAAACCGAGATATCCCCCCAGCTCATCCAAGCTATTTTGCTGCATGAAGATCGCTATTTTTATTGGGAGCCGGGGTTTAATCCCATCAGTTTAGCGCGTGGCGCATTCAAAACTTATGTGTTGCGCCGCCACCCACAAGGCGGCTCAACCCTCACCATGCAGCTGGCGCGTTTGTTGTGGCAAATGGATACCAAAACGCCGTGGGGAAAAATAGCGCAGGTAGCGCGCGCGATACAGTTAGAGCTCACTTATTCAAAGCAAGAAATTTTAACGGCCTACCTTAATTACGCCCCTTTTGGCGGCAATATTCAGGGGGTGGGCGCGGCGAGTTTGATTTATTTTAATCACACCCCCGCGCAACTCACCCTGCCCGAAGCACTCGCTTTAGCCGTGTTGCCCCAAAACCCGAGTAGGCGCGGCAAAATCACAAAAGACGCGGCAAACGCGCGCCTTTTAGCCGCGCGCAATCGCTTGTACCCGCGTTGGTTAAGTGATAACCCTTTAGATGCAAAAGATGCCGCGCTGTTTGATTTGCCCCTCACGATGCGCCGCGTGCAGCAGCTTCCCTTTCATGCCCCCTGGTTTGTGGATCAAATTTTGGTGCAGCAAACCTTAACCCAATCTTTACACGGGCTATCGCCTAAAGAGCACTGGCTGCCCACCGCGCTGGATTTATCTTTGCAACGCATCGTGCAGCGGCAGGTAGCCAATTTTGTTCAGCAACGGCAAATTCAAGGCATTCATAATGCGGCCGCGCTCTTGGTTGATACCCGGGATATGGGGGTTAAAGCCCTCGTGGGTTCGGCCGATTATTTCAATGCACGCATTGATGGCCAAGTGAATGGCACCGATGCCAAACGCTCACCCGGCTCTGCGCTTAAACCGTTTATTTATGGTTTGGGGTTCGATCAAGGCGTGGTTATTCCCGCTACGGTACTGCGCGATGTGCCAACCGCTTTTGGCACCTATGCCCCTGAAAATTTTGATGGTCGCTTTGAAGGCCCCATCACCGTGACCCAAGCCTTAATTCGCAGCCGAAATATTCCGGCGGTCGATGTGGCAGCCAAGCTTAACCATCCCAGCTTTTACCAATTTTTACGCGCCGCTGGCATTGCTAACATGGCGCCAGAAGATCATTACGGCTTAGCCTTAGTGCTGGGCGGTGGTGAGGTCACGATGCAAGAGATGGCCAAACTTTATGCCCTCTTGGCCAATCACGGTGTGTTGAAGCCTTTGCGATTTTTAGAAGCCCGCTCAAGCGATTCTGTGCCGCCCACAGGGCAGCCGCTTTTAAGCGATGCGGCAAGTTTTATGGTGTTAGATATTCTCAAGCAAAATCCGCCGCCGACATTGGCACCCACAAGCCAACCCAGCCGCTGGCCTGTGGCATGGAAAACCGGCACATCATCAGGGTTTAGAGATGCTTGGAGTGTGGGCGTATTCGGCCCTTACGTCTTGGTCGTTTGGGTCGGGAATTTTGATGGCAGCCCGAACCCTGCCTTTATTGGCGGCGAAGCGGCAGGCCCTTTGTTATTTAATATCGCCGATGCGTTAAAGGCAGCTCATCGATTAGCGCCGCCGCCGCCAGACCCCGTGCCCACCCGATTGCGGCGGGTCGAGGTCTGTTTGTCGAGCGGTGCGCTCCCCACCATTTGGTGTCCACGGCAGGGTAAAAGCTGGTTTATTCCCGGTGTATCGCCCATTGAGGTAGATTCGGTTTATCGCCCCGTTTGGGTAAACAAAACCAGCCTAAAAGCCGTGTGTCCGCCGTATAACCTCGCCGAGGATGCGCAAAAAGTGTATGAGTTTTGGCCAAGCGAGTTGCAACAGGTGTTTAGCCAAGCCGGGCTTGCACGGGTGCAGCCGCCGGCCAGTGCGCACTGCCCGTATTCGGATCAAACCGGTCAAGGGCACGCGCCAAAAATTACCTCGCCATTGCTCGGCAGCGTATACACCCTCCAATTAAGCCATAAAACCGCAAACCAAATTGCCTTGATGGCAAATACCGATGCGGGGGTGCGTGCGGTGTATTGGTTTGCCGATCGCAGCTATTTGGGGCAATCAAAGCCGGGGCAACCGCTTTTTTGGTCGCCCGAGCAGCCGGGGTCTTATGTGCTGCGCGCCGTCGATGACTATGGCCGCGCCGATGCCCGTGCCATTCGTATTGCGGCTGTGCCATAGCATTACGCTCATAAAAAAACCCGCGCGGGCGGGTTTTATACTCCAAAAATAAGTGCAAGAATTATTTGGTAATAATGTCTTTAGACATGGGCGCAAGAATTCCAATTAAATGATTCTGCGCCGGAATGGGCACATTGTATTTGGTCATAGATAATTGTAAGTCTTCGGTTAGGGCATTAAAAGCCGCCTGGGTTACGCCCATTGAATGATGCAATGGTTTCATCGCAGGGCCGGTATATTTACAGGGGCCACCTAATGCCTCACATACTTGGTTAACAAGCGATGTTTTCAAAAAAGGAATATTCGCATGGGCAAAATATGTATTAATTCGATTATCTGCGGCAACGTTGCCAACAAAGTCATCAATAATGCTGGTTATGCCT
>DZCK01000068.1 GCA_022730245.1 Halothiobacillus neapolitanus | reverse complement strand
TTTGTCCAAATTTTTGGGGGAACAAATCATGTTTCTTGAGCAAGTTGCCTGTGCCCAATCTTCATTGGCCTATTTGTTCGGTTGTGCGGGTCAAGGATTGGCTATCGCAGTGGATGTGCATGCAGGGGATGAGGCAACGTTCATGACCATGGCCGAACAGCGCGGGGTGCGCATTCGTTATGTGATTGACACCCATATTCATGCCGATCATGTGTCCGGCGGGCGGCGTTTGGCTGAATTGGCTGGGGCGGAATATGGTTTACACGACAGTGACCAGGGTTTGCCGTTTGAATTTTTGCCTTTGGGCGATGGTCAGATTTTGCGGGTGGGGAATGTCTCGGCACAGGTTATCCACACGCCGGGACACACCGACGACAGCATTTGTTTAGCAGTAACAGATCACGCCCGTGGTGATGCGCCGTGGTTCATGCTGACCGGCCACACGCTGTTTGTCGGTGGTGTGGGGCGGCCCGATTTGCATGGCCGAGCCACCGAGATGGCCGAAAAACTCTATGATTCAATATTTGGCCGTATTTTGAGCCAGCCGGACTATCTCGAAATCCTGCCCGGCGCGCAGGCAGGCAGTGTGTGCGGTGGCGGCATCAGCGGCAAGCCGTGCTCGACCATCGGCTTTGAGAAAAAATTTAATCGCAGTTTGATCGGCAAGCGCGAAGATTTTGTCGCCCAAGTGCGCGATACCGTGCTGCCTTGCGTTGAGGAAATGCAGATGATCGTGCGTTCCAATACCGGGCGGGCCTGATCAGTTTGATGTTGCAGTGCCGGTTGCTCGCTTTACGGTTCGTTGAAGTTTAAAAAATTAAGGTTTCTGGAGTCTGATATGGATCCCGTTATTCAGTCGTATTTACTCACCATTCTGGCTTTATCTGTGGTATTCGGCTTGGCTGCACAGTTTTCGCGCTTTTGTTTGGTCGGCGGGTTGTCATCGATGCAAACCGCGCGCGATGGCCGCCGTTTTGCCGTCTATCTTGGGGCGATGGGGGTTGCAATTTTGGCCACCCTCGCGGTGCAGGCATGGACCTCGGTGGATTTGAATCAAACCAAAACACCCTACCGCACACCCGATTTTGCCTGGGGGCGGTATATTTTGGGTGGGTTTATTTTTGGTGTGGGTATGGTGCTGGCGCGTGGTTGTCCGGTGCGCAGCCTCGTTAAATTTACCCAAGGGAATGTACAGGCGTTGGTGGCGTTAATCGTGATGGCTTTGAGTGCGTACGCGATGACACGCACGGAGTTGTTCTCGGTGGCGTTCGCGCCGTGGGTGGGCATGCTGAGTGTGAACTTAACGCATTGGGGCATTGCCCATCAGGATTTGGCGAGCATCCTTGGTGGCGGCACGCTCACCTATCGCATCATGGCGGTGGTAATTGCCGCAGGCTTGCTGTTCGCAGCTTGGCGCTGGTTGCCGCTGCGCAAAAACTGGGTGGGCTGGCTCGGCGCGGTATTAATCGGCTCGGTGGTGGGCTTGGCGTTTGGCGTCACGGGCGGCGACTTGGGACAGGCGGCGCAAGCGGCATCCGAGATGGCCAATAGCCCGCAGGAAGGCTTGGGCACGCAATCGTTTACCTTCAGCGCACCGATGGGCGATGTGGTGTATTTTTTGCAGCATCCCACGCATTTCTCGGATATTACCTTTGGCGTCGTGGCGGTATTTGGGTTGCTGCTGGGTAGCCTGATTAGCACCGCGATTCGGCGGGAATTCGGGCTGGTATTGCCCACTACGGTGCGTGAATGGAGCCGCACAATCATTGGTTCCGTGATGGTCGGCGGGGGCAGCGTGCTGGCGATGGGGTGCACGGTGGGGCATGGGTTGAGCGGTGTTTCGACCTTGGCACTCGGCTCGTTTGTGGCATTAGGCGCGATCATGGTGGGCGCATGGTTTGCCTTGCGTATGGATAATGCCAGCGCGCACTGCGCCGCTGATTGAGGCAGTTAATTGCTCACCGGCGTCTGGGAATGGCACACGCATCCATCGCCTTGAGCTGCGGCAGTGAGCTCGTGCAAAATACCGCATTCCTGCACGCACCGTCCTGAGGTGCAAGCGGCGCGCAGGTTCAGCAATTGGCGTTCTAAATTTTGCAGGCTGGCGAGCCGTTCGTGCACCCGCGCCAAATGCGTTTCAATGAGCGAGTCAATCTCGCCGCAATCCCCGCTGGGTTCATCGGCGAATTGCTGCAGCGCGGCAATATCGGACAGTGGCATATCCAGCGCGCGGCAATGACGAATAAAAGCGAGCTGTTCGATATGCGCCGTGCCATAGACGCGATAGCCATTGGCCGCGCGATGGGGCAAGGGCAGCAGGCCGATTTTTTCGTAATACCGAATGGTTTCCAGCGCTACGCCGCAGTGGGTGGCCAGCTCGCCGATTTTAAGTGGGGTTTTCATGGGGTTGTGAGCCTTGCTGTTGCGTGTCTTGCTGTGGGTGATTAACTCTAATCGCTTGACCCTAAAGTGGCTATAGGGTTTTTAATGAGTGATCTGTGTGATCAAAGAGGAGAAAAATCATGGCGGGTTGTTGTCATTCAGGTGGGTGTTCGGGGGCACCAGCCGTAAGCCCACGGTATCGCAAAGCCTTGTGGATTGCATTGTGGGTTAACGCGGCCATGTTTTTGGTTGAAATTGTGGGCGGGTTGCAGGCCAATTCGGTTTCGCTTTTGGCTGATTCGGTGGATTTTGCCAGTGATGCGGCCAATTACGGCATTTCGCTTGCGGTGTTGTCGATGGGGCTTGCGCTGCGTTCAAAAGCGGCTTGGGTTAAAGGTGCCTCGATGCTGGGGTTTGGGGTTTTTATCGCTGGGCACGCCTTTTGGTCGGCGGCGAATGGCGGCACACCGGAGCCTATGGTGATGGGCGTGGTGGCCATTTTAGCGCTGGTTTCAAACGCGGGCGTGGCGTGGTTGCTGTACACTTTTCGTGATGGCGATGCCAATATGCGCTCGGTGTGGTTGTGTAGCCGCAACGATGCCATTGGCAATATTGCCGTGTTGCTCGCCGCGTTGGGCGTGTTTGGCACCGGTAGCCGCTGGCCCGATTTAGGCGTGGCGATGATAATGGCCGGCTTGGCCATGTGGGCGGGGTTAAGCATTATGCGGCAAGCACGTGGGGAGTTGCGGGCGCTAAATTCTGCACCGCCTAGGGGCTAAAAATCCTTGCTTGACCAATCATTCAGTCATGTGATTGAATGATTGTATTCTTCGTGCGGTTTGTCAAAATTTTTCAAGAGATACCATGGCTTTCAAGCAAGACTTAAACGATCAGTTTGCGCGCATGGGCAAGGTGCTGGGCAGCGGGCGGCGGCTTGAGTTGCTCGATTATTTAGCGCAAGGCGCGCGCTCGGTTGATGCTTTGGCCACGGTGAGTGGGCTGTCGGTGGCCAACACCTCGCAGCATTTGCAAAAAATGCAGCAGGCAGGTTTGGTGCGGGCCGATCGTCAAGGCAAGCAGATTTTTTATGCGCTGGCCGATGATGAGGTAATTACCCTAATGACCGTGCTGCATGGCTTGGCCGAGCGCCATTTGGCCGAGGTGCGTGAGATGGTATCGATGCACTTAACCGCGCGCGATGGCCTTGCGCCGGTCTCGGTCGATGAATTACTGGCGCGGGCGCAATCGGGCTTGGTCACTATTTTAGATGTGCGCCCGCCGCAGGAATATGCCGCCGGTCATGTGCCGAGTGCGGTGAATATCAGCCCAGCGCATTTACGCGAGCAAATTGCCCAATTAGATGCCGGGCGAGAAGTCATCGCCTATTGCCGTGGGCCGTATTGCACCTTCTCATTTGAGGCGGTCGCGGCACTGCGTGCGCAAGGGTTTACCGCGCACCGGTTGGAAACAGGTTTTCCTGAGTGGAAACAGGCGGGGCACCCCGTCGCATACGAACACAATCAACAGGTATGAATATGACTGAACCCACCGCCATGCATGCCCTTCGCACGCACCTAGCCCAGCACATTGTGGGGCAGCGTGATTTAGTTGATCGCTTGTTAATTGGCTTGCTCACCGGCGGGCACTTGCTGGTTGAAGGTTTGCCGGGGTTGGCGAAAACCACGGCGGTAAAAGCCTTGGCCGAAGGCGTTCACGCGCGGTTTAAGCGGGTGCAATTCACCCCCGATTTGCTACCGGCCGATTTACTGGGTAATGAGGTGTATCACCCCGAAACCCGCAGTTTTTCGTTTGAGCCAGGGCCGTTGTTCAACGAAATTATTTTGGCCGATGAAATTAACCGTGCGCCCGCTAAAGTGCAATCGGCCTTGCTTGAAGCCATGGCCGAGCGGCAGGTCACGGTTGCAGGCGAAACCCGCCAATTACCTGCGTTATTTTTCGTGATGGCAACGCAAAATCCGTTGGAGCAATCCGGCACGTATCCCTTGCCCGAAGCCCAACTTGATCGCTTTATGCTGCATGTATCGCTCACCTATCCTGAGCGCCAAGATGAGTACGATATTTTGGCGCGCACCTTGGCTGGCACGCTCGGCTCTTCCGGCAATGAGTCCACCGGGCTTACGGTCGATGAAGTGCTGGATGCGAGGGTAGACGTTAAGGCCGTGCATTGCGACCCCGCGTTGCAACGCTGGGTGGTGGATGTGGTGGCCGCCACGCGCGCGCCTGAAAAAGCCGCACCGGCGTTGGAATCGCTGGCGGGCATGGTGCTGGTTGGGGCATCGCCACGTGGGGCCTTGGCGTGGGTTCAGTCGGCACAAGCCTTGGCTTGGCTGAATAGCCGCGACTTTATTGTGCCCGATGATTTGCTTGCCCTTGCGCCCGATGTATTGCGCCATCGCCTGATTTTAAGCCCCAAAGCGCTGATATCGGGGCTTAATCGCGATCAGTTGATTGCTCGCTTGTGCACCGAAATTCCGCTGCCTTAATCGTGTTGACCGCATTTTTATCGAGAAAATCCCGCCCAGAGCCGCTTGCACGCCGGGTGGCGCCGAGCGCTGGGGCCGTCACCCAAGCCTGGCAACTGGGGGTAGAGCTGCCCGATTTAACCACCGAGAACCCGCCGGTGGCCGTGCGGTTGCCGGGCGATCAGCGCGCCACGCGGCTGGGGCAGGGCATGGATTTTGAGCTCCTTCGCGCCTATCAACCGGGTGAGCCCGCCTCGCTCATTGATTGGCGTATTTCAGCGCGCACGACCGAGCCCATGGTGCGCATTTTCCGTGAACCGGCGCAGAGGCAATGCCATATCGTGCTCGATACCAGCGAGTCGATGTTTTTTGGCACCCGTTATCAGCTCAAAATCACCCAAGCGTTGACCTTAGCGCATTTGCTTTCGGCGGCGGCCTTGCACCAAAATTTAGCGGTGTGTTTGCATACCCCAGGGCTTGCAGAACGCAGCCCACGCCACCCCAGCACCAGCCGGGTAAGCGTGCTCAACCAGCTGCATGAGCTGGGCGATTGGATGGATAACCCCACCCCCCACCCAGCCTTGGATTGGGTGGGTTTTCGTGAGCGGCTAGGGCGCAGTTTGCCCGCTGGGCAGCTGGTGGTGGTGCTGGGCGATTTTCAGGCCGATTTTGCCGCCGACCCCCATTTGCTGGGCTGGTTGCCGCTCGCCGAACGCCACCAAATTTGGTTTTTTACAGTGTTCGATCCGGCGGAGGCGCAGCTCCCCGATCTGGGCACGGTCACCTTTGCCGCCAACCCGCCTGCCCACCCCGTGCGGCTCGATACGCATCAACCGGTGCTGCGGGCGGAACTCGCGGCTCGTTTTGCGCGGCGGCTTGCGGCCGTGCGCGATCTGGCTATGGCGGTGGGGGGGCGCACCACGGCGGTTTCAACCCCCACCCCCGTGCCTGAGCTCCTGACCCAATGCGCCACCCAGTTGCTTTATGGCAGCACGGAGCCATTGCCATGACAGCGCTGATTCACCCGCTGGGCAGCCTGCCCGATGCCACACCCAAGGGCTTGGTGGATATCTGGATTGCCCCGCCGGCCACCGCCGCCGAGCAGGCGCAAGTGGCATTGCACTCCCTATGGCAGCAGCACAGTAGCACCTTGGTTTTGGCGGGGCTGATGGCAGTGGCGCTCATTATTTTGGGGCTATGGCTGGCGCGAGATTTTCGGGGGCGAGTGCTGCGGTTTCAAATTCAAAGGCTATCTTCGCTCATCGCGCGGGCGCCCGAGGCGGCACCGCTATCGGTGGGGCCTGCGCTCATGTGGGCGTTGGCGCGTTATTTTAAGATGCGCCCAGCCGTGGATAGAGCCGCACTGCCCTCGCCGTGGCAAGATTTAATTGCCGAGCTCGACCGCCTGCGCTTTGGCTTGAGCTCGCCGCCGCAGGCATGGCAACGGCTGCTGGTAAATTTTGCGATGCAATCTCGGCGTGTGCCGCGCGCCACCACGCCCCTTAAGTTGCGTCCTTATGATTAACGCCTTAACACTGGCTGCCCCCTTGTGGTTTTTGGCGCTTGCGCCTTTGCCGTGGTTATGGGCGCCATTGCGCCGGTTTGTTTCGGGGCGTGCGGCGGCGGTGATGTTGCGCCACCCCCTTATCACCGGCCAAGATACGCCGCGCACGCCATCGCACGCGGCGCGTTGGGTGCCCCTATTGTGGCTTGCCGCGTATGCGGCTCTTGTATTGGCACTGGCCGGCCCAATTTGGCAGGGGGGTTTTATCCCTGCCACGCCGCCCGCGCGTTCGATTTTGCTTGTGGTGGATGCCAGCCCCAGCATGCAAGCAGAGGATTTTCCCACCGAAAACGGCCAGTTTATTTCCCGCATGGATGCCATGCGCCAAGGGTTGCTGCGGTTTATTGCCGCGCGTCCGAAGGATCGATTTTCGGTGGTGGTGGTTACCGATTCGGCCGGTACGCTCGTGCCGATGACGGCCGATCATGCGGTGATTACCTATTGGGTTAACCAGCTCACAGCCGGCATCAATGGTTCTGATACGGCGCTCGGCGATGGCTTGGCCATGGCCATTCGCCATATCGCTGCGCAAAGCCAAGCCGGGAAGCCTGCACCGCTCTTGGTGGTGTGGACCGATGGCTTTAGCACCGGCGGCTTGATGACACCGGCTGAAGCCTTGGCCTTAGCGCGCGCGCACGATATTCATATTTATACCGTTAATCTGGCCCCTATCGGCAGCACCCCCGATAACGGTCAGCCAAGTTTGGCTCAATTGGCTGATCTTACTGGGGGTAAGCCCATTTTGGCAGGCGATTTGGCGGCCATGAATGCGGTCGCAAACCAAATTTCCGCCAGTGAAACCCCCATCGCAGCCCGCCCCACCCAGCGCCGACAGGTGCCGTTATATGCGGGCCTGCTTGTGCTGGTGGCCGCATTGTTACTGGCCGCGCACGGCTTGCTGATTCGTGAGCAAGGCGGTGCCTTATGAGCCTGCCCGTTGATTTTACCCAGGCACTGGGGCTTTCTGATGCGTGGGTTTGGGTGGCGCAATTGGCCAGTGGTACCTGGGTTTGGCCCCAATTGGCGCAACCGGCTTGGTTAGCGCTTTGGGTGCTGCCCTTGCTCATGCTTATCGCGCAGTGGCGGCGGCGGCAAACGGTGCGCCATTATGCCGATGCCTCGCTACAACCTTGGGCGCTGGTCTTTGCCTCGGCAAAGGCAACGCGCCTGCGCCGGCGTGCTGTGTGGGGGTTATCTGTTGTGTTTTGGCTGGCTTTGGGCTTGGCGCTGGCCGATCCGCGTGTACCTAAAGCCGCCGATGAGGCGCTGCAAACCCGCCCCCCGCTCCTGTTTTTGATTGATAATTCAGCCGCGATGAGCGTGGCGGATGTCTCGCCTAATCGGCTGGCGCGTGCGGTGACGTTAGTGGGGCTGCTGGCTCAAAACTTCCCCGATCGCCGTCTGGGGCTGATGGTCTATGCCGAACAAGCCGGTTTGCTGTTGCCGCCGGCCGCCGATCCGAGCTTATTGCCCTTTTATCTTAATCAAATCGCCGCCTTGCCTCATCCGCTGGCGATCCCCCGCCCCGATGCTGCGTTTAACTGGATTGCCCGCCTGCCTGAGATGCAGGGCGGCGCCGTTATTTGGCTAACCAGTGCCGAGGCGCAAAGTTTTCAAGGTGCGCTGGGCAGCCAGCAGCTGGCCGGTGCCGAGGCATTAAAAAAAGCCCATATTCGGCTCATAGCGCTCACCCTCGCGGGGCAGGGCGGCCCCTTGCGCCAAGATGGCCTGCCCATGAAAACCGGTGCGGGCACCCTCATTGAAAGCACACCCGCCCCTGCCCGCGTAGCGGAGCTGGCAAAAATAACCGGCGGCGCTGCGGGTATCACCGGCACCGTGCCCAGCGATGAGAAATTCGTGCGGGAAGCCGTCGCCGCGCTGCCCAACTTATCACCCACGTTCGCCCTAGGCGAGCAAACCCGCTCACTGCACGCCTTGCCTTTGGTGCTGGCTTGGCTTGCGGCCATTGGGGGGTTGGTGGCCATGCTGGTGCCAAGAATCATCCCCGTGCCGATGGTGCTTGTGATGGTGCTGGCCGTGTCCATGGTGGCCAGTGTGTTGCCTGCGCCCGCTTGGGCGGATGCCTCTGGCGCTTGGCTTAACCACGCGGCAGAACACGCTCAATTAGCCGCCGGAACGGCAGCGCTCAAACAAGGCGACTATGCACAAGCTCAGGTTGCTTTTGGCGCGGCCAAGGGGTTTGATGCCCGCTTGGGCGCGGGGGTTGCCGCCTTGCGGCGGGCAGATGCCGTGTTTGCGGTCACCCAATTTCAAACGGCGCTGTGGCTGGCGACCACGCCGCAAGAGCAGGCGTTGGCGGCGTTTAATTTGGGCGATGCCCTCATGCTGGTGGCGCGATACCCCGATGCGCTGGCGGCGTTTAATTATGTGCTGAGCCTTGCCGCAGCGCCCGCCACCCTAACGGATGCCGCGCTCGTCAATCGCGATATTGTGCAAAAAATCCTGCAAACAGCGGCAAAAAATAGTAAAAACAGCCCTAAGTTTCAAGGCAATCAAATCGCCCAATACGGCTATTCTGTTGATCCTGCCAAGAGCAAGATGGATCGGGAAATTCAAAAAACCGATGGGGTGCTTAGTGGCGCGGCGGGCAGTGCGGCGGGCCCAACAGCGCCCAACGCCCCGGCCTTCGTGTTAAACGAGGCCAATGCAACCAGCGCCCGCACCAAACTCAACCTAATTCACGATCAACCCGCACCACTGCTCACAGGCCTATTGCGCCAACAGCCCTACCACCCCCCCGCCTTATCGCCCGAAGCGCCTGTGCCCCCATCCCATAAGAGGCAACCCTAATGCGTGCACCTGTTTTGTGGCTCGGGCTTTGCCTAAGGTGTGCGCTAGGGTGTGTGGTCGGTTCCGCGCAGGCTTTTGATATTCCCACCCC
>DZCK01000190.1 GCA_022730245.1 Halothiobacillus neapolitanus | reverse complement strand
AAGAAGTCGATATCGAAGACCTGCAACGCTCGATTGAAATCAGCCAGCAGGCTTACACCGACCAAGTGTACGCCGCGCTGATGTGCGGCTCGCGCAACCACCTGCGCGGCTTTGCCGGGCAACTAATTAAAACCCAAGGCAAGTACACCGCCCAGCTTCTACCGCAAGCCACGGTCGATGCCATCGTCAACAGCCCGAATGAAACCTGCGGCGGAACCAGCTCGGCTGGCGGCGGCAAGCAAAACGGTAAATCTTAATTTTCATTTACCCACCACGAGGAGTCCTCAGTATGAAAAAGTCCATTCTTCCACTCACCATGAGCCTAATTATCGGTCTCGCCGCCGCAGCCCCAAGCCTGGCAGCGGGTGGCAACGGCGGCCAAAATCAACGCATCCAAACGCCCACATTGACCGCAGAAGACAGCTATGAGCTCACCTACATGCGCGAAGAAGAAAAGTTGGCGCGAGATGTTTACCTTGGCCTCTCCGACTATTGGTACGCTCGCAGCGGCAACCTGCCGGTCGTCACCGTGATGCAGAACATTGCTCAAGCCGAGCAAAGACACATGGATCAAGTCGAAGCCAAACTGGAGCAATACGGTTTGCCTGACCCCGTGCTTGATGAAAACCAACTCGGCGGCTTTGTGAACCCTGAGCTTGCAGCCTTGTACAACGAACTGCTGACACGCGGTCAAAAAAGCCCTCTGGATGCACTTTTGGTCGGTGGTCTGATTGAAGAAGTGGATATTCAGGATTTGCAAGAAGCCATTCAAAAAACCCAGCTTACCGATCTGGATCGCATGTATGAGAGCCTGCTGTGCGGCTCACGCAACCACCTGCGCGCCTTTGCCTCACAAGTCGCAAGCACCCAAGGCAGCTACGTCGCCCAAGTGCTACCGCAAGCCGAAGTCAACGCTATCACCCAAAGCCCACACGAGCGTTGCGGCCGGCGCTGATCGAAAGCGCTTCAATTCAAGTTCGCAGTGCAAACGTCTTTTAAGATAGAAACACAAAAGCCCAGCCCTAATGCTGGGTTTTTTTACGTTTATCGATTAAGTCATTGCACTCAAATTCACGCTCTAGCAAACTGCCAAAAAATCACATTCAGCATTAGAGGATCCACCATGCACGCCGCGCGCACGTATTACCCCAAGCTTATGATTCTTGTGCATTGGCTGACCTTGTTATTAGTGATTGGCGTATATGCCGCGATTGAGTTGCGTGGCATATTCCCCAAAGAAGACCCTCTGCACGCCGCCATGAAATCATGGCACTTTACGCTTGGCTTAAGCGTATTGTTCATCACCATAATGCGCTTAGGAATGCGTGCAGCGTGGGCGCGCGTTATTCCGCCGATAGAACCCGCCGCACCAGCACTGCAAGAGACCTTGGCCAAGCTGGTACATCTAATGCTTTATGTGCTGCTGCTCGGTTTGCCCATTGCAGGCTGGTTGATACTAAGCGCCGCTGGCAAGCCGATTCCTTTTTTCAGCTTTGATTTACCAGCACTTATTGACGTAAACAAAGAGCTGAGCAAACAAATTAAAGGGGTGCATGAAACCATCGCCAATATCGGTTATGGCTTGATTGGCTTGCATGCCCTAGCCGCCATTTATCATCACTACATTGTCAAAGACAATACTTTAGTGCGAATGTTGCCCTTGTTAAAGCGCTGACTATCTAAAAAGACCGTGCCCATTGTGCGACAACAGAGCCCGGTTTTTTTAGGGGAGCGAAAATCAGCCGTTGCTCAATACCAAAGCATCCTCCTCCACGCCGACGTGAATCACATCGCCCGGTGCGAACTCGCCTTTTAGAATCGCTTGCGCCAGGCTGTTTTCCAGTTTGCTTTGGATGGCGCGCTTGAGTGGTCGCGCGCCATACACCGGATCAAACCCTGCTTCGCCGAGCAAATCCAGCGCGGCTTCGGAAAGCTCCAAACGCATATCGCGTTCCTGCAAGCGCTTGCGCAAGTTGGCGGTTTGAATGCCCACAATGGCGCGGATTTGCGTGCGATCGAGCGGATGG
>DZCK01000189.1 GCA_022730245.1 Halothiobacillus neapolitanus | reverse complement strand
TACTGATGAAGTATCGCTCTTTCCCATGGAAATAGGGCTTGCGTTGACGGGGCTTGGCATGGGTTTGGCAACAGGCCCACTCATGGGTCTTGCCATCGGTGCCGTGGCATCTCATCGTGCAGGCACGGCATCTGCGTTAATCAATGTGGCACGGATGACGGGCGCAACCCTTGGTGTTGCCCTGTTAAGCGCAGTATTTTCTATGGCGCATGTTGCGTCGAGTGGTTTGCAGCTTGCTCTGTTATTTGGGGGATTTATTCAGCTTGTAGGCGCCGTTATTTTATGGCGGGTGACGACGCCTGCAATGGGTCGAGATAGCTAGCCGTCAGTGGCTCAGAGGGTGCGCCGCGTAATTTGGGGCAAGTGAGGATTCATCCCCGGATTCCATTGCATCCCATCTGCGCTACTGGCGATGAGAAGGCGGGGCCTATGAACCGAGGCCGAGCAACTTGGCCAAATAACGCCCGGTGTGGGAATCGGGTACGGTGGCGATTTGCTCGGGGGTGCCGGTGGCGATGATGTGGCCGCCGCCGCTGCCGCCTTCAGGGCCTAAATCGACAATCCAGTCGGCAGTTTTAATGACATCTAAATTGTGCTCGATAACGACGACGGTATTGCCTTGATCGCGCAGGCGGTAAATCACGCGCAGCAGTTGTTCTACATCGGCAAAATGCAGGCCGGTGGTGGGTTCGTCCAAAATATAGAGCGTGTTGCCGGTATCGCGTTTGGATAGCTCCTTGGCAAGCTTAACCCGCTGCGCTTCGCCGCCTGAAAGCGTGGTGGCATTTTGACCGAGGGTTAAATACCCCAAGCCCACATCAAGCAAGGTGGTGAGCTTGCGGTGCAAGGTGGGCACGGCTTCAAAAAAGGGCGCGGCATCTTCGATGGTCATGGCCAGCACATCGGTAATGGTTTTGCCCTTGTAGCGAATATCCAGCGTTTCGCGGTTGTAGCGCTTGCCGTGACAAATATCGCAGGCCACATACACATCGGGCAAAAAGTGCATTTCAACTTTAATGACGCCATCGCCTTGGCAGGCCTCGCAGCGCCCGCCTTTCACATTGAACGAGAATCGGCCTGGCGTATAGCCGCGTGAACGGGCTTCTTGCGTGCCGGCGAACAGTTCGCGAATCGGGGTGAATAGGCCGGTGTAGGTGGCGGGGTTGCTGCGCGGGGTGCGGCCAATGGGCGATTGATCGATGTCGATGACTTTATCGAGCAGATTTAAGTGCTCGATGCGGGTGTACGGCGCGGGGCGGCTGGCCGCGCCATTTAAATCGCGGGCGGCAATGGGGTAGAGCGTGTCGTTAATCAGGGTCGATTTGCCCGAGCCCGAGACGCCGGTAACGCAGGTGAGCAGCCCCAGCGGAATCTCCAGCGTTTCGGCCCGCAGGTTGTTGCCGGTGGCGCCGTGGAGTTTGAGGATTCGCTCAGGATTAGGCGCGATGCGGTTCGGGATGGTGATTTTTTTCTGGCCAGACAAATACGCGCCGGTTAAGGAGGCCGGGTTGGCGGCAATTTCTGCCGGGGTGCCTTGGGCGACAATATGCCCGCCATGGACGCCGGCGCCGGGGCCAATATCGAGCACAAAATCGGCGGCACGAATGGCATCTTCATCGTGCTCGACCACAATCACGGTGTTGCCAAGCTCGCGCAGGTGATTGAGCGTGCCGAGCAGCCGATCGTTATCGCGCTGATGCAGGCCGATGGACGGTTCATCCAGAATGTAGGTCACGCCCACCAAGCCCGAACCTATTTGGCTCGCGAGCCGGATGCGCTGCGCTTCGCCGCCCGACAGTGTTTCCGCCGAACGATCCAGCGATAAATACGTTAAGCCGACATCGTTCAAAAAGCCCAAGCGCGCGCCAATTTCTTTGACGATGCGCCCGGCGATTTCGCCGCGTGCGCCGGGTAAATTTAAGGTATTGAAGAAGGCCAGTGCCTCGCTGATCGAGCGATGGGTAATGGCGGGCAGGTTTTCGTTTTCGATAAAGACATTCCGCGCCGCCATGTTCAGGCGGGTGCCGCCGCAACTCGGGCAGGCGCTCTCGG
>DZCK01000067.1 GCA_022730245.1 Halothiobacillus neapolitanus | reverse complement strand
CGCAGCACCGGTTGCGGCAGCAGCCAGCCCTGCACCGGTAGCGGCGGCAGCAGCAGCGGCGCAGGCTACCACCAAACTGGTTTCCAGCGAAACGATTGCCTACGGCCATTCGCTTTACTCCTCTTGCGCCGTGTGTCATGGCAACGAGGGTGAGGGCGCTCGGTTATTCAATGCACCAAAAATTGCCGGTCTACCGTACGCTTCGGTCACCTCCTTGCTGGGTTTGTATCGCAAGGGTCAACAAATGGGCGCCAACTCCTACGCGATGATTCCCCAAGCAAAAAACCTGACCGATGAAGAAATCAGCGCGCTGGCAAACTACATTGCGGTGATGAATACCGCCGCCGCACATGGCGCCTCAGCCAACGATTAAACCGGGTTGAATCAACCACACCAAAAAACCGCCGCATCGTTATCGGCGGTTTTTTTATTGATGGCCTTAATGCACTTTAGGAACCCCCGCCATGCTGTTTGAAGCCCGCCAGGTCGCCACACGCTTTAGTGCACCGATCAGCTTTTCACTCGATGCCGGCCAAGTTTTAACAATTTTTGGGGAATCGGGCAGTGGCAAAAGCCAAATGCTGCGTGCGCTGGCAGATTTATCCCCCCATGACGGAGCGGTTTTTTTAGAAGGCGTCAGCCAAACCGCCCTGCGCCCAGAGCATTGGCGCAAGCGCGTAGGCTATGTGCCCGCTGAATCCGGTTGGTGGGCTGATTTAGTTGCCGAACACTTCTCGACGCCGCCTAATGCCCAATGGCTTGAGGCCTTGTCGCTACCGCCGTCGCTGCTGGACGCACCCGTCGAGCGGCTTTCTTCCGGCGAGCGCCAACGATTAGCCGTATTACGTGCATTATCTATTGAGCCGCGCGTGCTTTTGCTCGATGAACCCACCGCGAACCTCGATGAGCGCAATGCCCGCGCGCTAACCCAGTTGGTGCTCGAATATGTGCAAAGCCATCAGGCGGCGGCGGTTTGGGTGTCGCACAGTGGTGAAGAGCGTTTGCGCATGGGCGATCGCAGCTTAGAAATGCCCGCCCGCCCCGCCCCCTTGCCACAACAAGGCGCACCCGCATGAATCTGGAACAATTGTCGATCATTGATTTAAGCTTGGCCGCCCTGCTGGTTGCCGCGCTGGGGCTTGTGCAACTAATTATGGGATTAGGGCTATTGCGCTCCTTGCTGATTGGCAGTGTGCGCATGACATTACAGCTTTTGTTAATTGGCTTGGTGCTCAAATCCCTGTTTGAATCGGCCAATTTGGGTTGGGTTAGCCTGATGGCACTTATCATGCTGGCATTAGCCGGCTATGAAGTCACCGCGCGGCAAAAACGCCCCATCAAGGGCTGGCACGGTTATGGCATTGGCCTGCTTTCTATGGGGGTAACTGCCGCCACCATCACCTTATTTGCGCTCATTATTATCATCGAACCCAAACCTTGGTACACCCCGCAATACGCCATCCCCTTGCTCGGGATGATTTTGGGCAACACCATGACGGGCATTGGCCTTGCGCTCAATCACCTAACCCAAACCGCCTGGAGCGCTCGAATTAAAATTGAAGCCCGTTTATTGCTTGGGCAAACCGCCAATGAAGCCACCAAAGAACTCCGCGCCGATGCCTTGCGCGCGGGTTTAATTCCTACCTTAAATATGTTGGCGGCAGCCGGTTTAATCAGCTTACCCGGCATGATGACCGGCCAAATTTTGGCTGGCGCAGCACCGATGGATGCCGTGCGTTATCAAATTTTAATTATGTTTTTGATTACCGCAGCCAACGGGTTTGGCTCGCTCTTAGCGGTTCACTTAGGCACCCATTGCTTATTTGATGCGCGGGCGCGTCTGCGGCTTGATCGATTAACCGCGCCTAAGTCTTAACGCCGGCGGGTGCTATTCGGCGGTGATGCCCGCTGCAATGGGGTTGAGCAACAGCGAACGCTTCATTTTTTTCGGCACGGGCAAGCCCATAAGCTCAAGCACGGTGGCCGCGATGTGGGCAATGCCACCGCCCGTGCGCAGCCGAGGTTCGGTTTCGTCAATCAGCAAGCACGGCACGGGATACACCGTATGCTGGGTATGCGGCTCGCCTGTCACCGGATCGACCATTTCATCGCAATTCCCGTGATCGGCGGTAATGATGATCGATAAACCACGCGCCATCGCCACCTCGACCAATCGCCCCACTTGCGTATCCACGGTTTCAACGGCCTTAATGACCGCTCCGCGCACGGCAGTGTGGCCCACCATATCGCCATTGGCAAAGTTCACCAGTAAAAAACCATACTCTTCGCGCTCAATGGCGGCGATGGTGGCATCAGCGACTTCATGCGCACTCATTTCAGGCTGCAAATCATAGGTGGCCACTTTGGGCGAAGGCGCCATGTAGCGATCTTCCCCCGCAAAGGGCGCTTCTTTGCCGCCATTAAAGAAAAAAGTCACATGCGGATATTTTTCGGTTTCCGCGCAATGAAACTGCTTAATGCCCGCTTGGCTGATGACCTCAGCCAATACATTTTTAGGCCGATCCGGCGGAAAACCAATCGGCGAGAGAAAACGCGGATCATATTCCGTCAAGCAGGTGACGAGCACCCGCTCATAATCGCCACGATCAAAGCCGGTAAAATCGGCCAGCGCTAAGGCTTCGGTCAATTGGCGCGGTCGATCATTTCGAAAATTGAAAAAAATCACCGCATCACTGGCCGCCAAGGGTTCAAAGGCATCCAATGCGGCAGGCAACACAAACTCATCGGTTTTCCCCGCCGCATAAGAGGCATCCAGCGCCTCTTTGGCGGTAGCGAATCGCTCGCCCGCGCCCCGAACGATCGTTTGCCAAGCAAGCTCGGTGCGCGCCCAGCGCTGATCCCGATCCATCGCATAATAACGCCCACTCACGGTCGCAATCGCGCCACCGGCAAGCTTCAAACGCGCTTCTAATTCAGGCAAATAATTGCGGGCTGATTTGGGCGCCGTATCGCGGCCATCGGTAATCATATGCACCAAGGGGCGCGCGCCGTGCTGGCTTGCTAAATCAATCAGCGCCAGCAAATGGGAAATGTGGCTATGCACCCCGCCATCCGAAACCAAGCCGATTAAATGTAAGGGGCGATTGGCTGCCGCCGCTTTTTGCGCCGCTTCAACCAAGGCCGCATTGGTATAAAAGCTGCCATCGGCCACCGCATCATCAATACGCACTAAATCTTGTCGAATTAAATCGCCACAACCCAAGGTGAGATGCCCAACTTCTGAATTGCCCATTTGGCCATCCGGCAAACCGCAAGCCCGCCCAGAGGCTTCAATCACCGTGTGGGGATGATGCGAAAATAAACGATCTAAATTGGGCGTATTGGCCAGCGCAAACGCATTATTTTCTCGGCTGGGGTTCACCCCAATGCCATCCATAATAATGAGTAAAACGGGATTTCGAGGTGCGGTTCGTGACATGGTTATTCCTATCAATAAATTAATCAGGGCAGGTTCGCTGCCCGTCAGAAATTAGTTCAACCCAACAGCCCCACGGAGCGTGAAGCCCAAGGGGCATGAGCCGATGCGAGGGTTAACCCGCGTCGCTCGGTTTTTTAGGCGGCGCATCCCGCGCAGGTGGCTCACCATCCGGCGGTTCTGGCTGCGACTCTGGCTGCGACTCTGGCTGCGACTCTGGCTGCGGCTCTGGCTGCGACGCATCCGCGCTCGGCAACGGCTCGTTCGGTGCTTCGGCAGGTGCCTCTAATCGGCGCTGATCGGCCTCGGCCTCATCAAAGGCCCGATCAAAATCCAAAGGCGCCGATGCCGCTTGCTGCTCATAGGCTTCATGGCGTTGGGTGACTTTATCGTCTTCATCGGCCGCATCACGCGCGGCATCGTCTTCTGCCTCTTGAGCGGCTAATGCCGCCGCGCGCGCCATCTTGGCCTTATAAAAAAACCGGCTCACAAACAAGCCAAACTCGTAGAGCAAAATAATGGGGATGGCCATCATAAATTGCGACATCACATCAGGTGGCGTGAGAATAGCGGCAATAATAAAGGCAATCAAAATGGCATAACGGCGGAATTCAGCGAGCTTAGCCGGGGTAACCACGCCAATAATAACCAGCAAAACAATGGCAACCGGCACCTCGAACACAAAGCCGAACGCAAAGAATAGCGAGGTCACAAAACTCAAATACTCGCCAATATCGGGCGCAAAATTCACATCACTTGGCCCTGCCGCAGCCAAGAAGCCAAACACGATGGGGAACACCGCAAAGTAGGCGAAGGCCGCGCCTAGGTAAAACAAAATGGTGCTGGAAAACACCAATGGCGCAACCAATTTACGCTCGTGCTTATATAAGCCCGGCGCCACGAAAGCCCACAACTGATAAAGCAAAAAAGGAATCGCAATAAATAGTGCGGTTAGCGCGGTAAGCTTTAAGGGGATGAAAAAAGGTGAGGCGACTTGCACGGCAATCATGGTGGTGCCGGCAGGCATGTGCTTTGACAGCGGCTCGGCCAACAAGGTGAATAAATCATTGCGCAGTGGGAATAAGGCAATAAACAGCACCAGCACCACCAGCACCGATTTTAGCAAGCGATTGCGCAGCTCGACTAAATGGGCAAGAAAACCCGCGACACCCGCTTGCTCTGGCGAGCCTGCAACAGGGTCGTCCGAGCCGTTTTTATGGGGCACATCGTTAGCCTGCATCGAATCGCGTTCGCTCATGGTGTTTTGGTATCAGAGGGGGGGGTGGCAACCGGTTGCGCCTCGGAGGGCACCTCAAACGGGCGTTTGAACGACTGACCGGCGCTTTGTTCTAGCGCGCGAATTTCATCATCGAAACTCAGCGCAGAAGATGAAGACTCGGGCGCAATCGCCTTGCCATCGGCGGCTTGATTGGGTTGCTCAACTGCGGCGGGCTCAGGGTTAGATTCAATTGCCGATAGTTTTTTTTGCTCAGATTGCGCTGCGGCACGCAAACCCGCTTCGGCTTCATCGATGGCACCTTGCATGTGCCGCCCCGACTCGGTCACTTCTTGGCGGGTTTCCTCCACCAGTGCGCGCAACTTAGATATCTCGGACTCTTGCGCGGTGAGCAGGTTTTTCATATCGCTCAAGTTAAATTCACTATCGAGTTCGGCTTTGGCATTAGCAACAAATTTTTTAACTTTGTACACCCAAGAACCAATCGTGCGCGCTAAACCGGGCAGGCGCTCGGGGCCTACCACAATCAAGGCGATCACAAGAATCAGGAAAATTTCCCAAATGCTGAATCCGAACACGGTTTAACCCCGAATGATGGCGCGATACACCGACATTAGCTCGGTTTGTTGTTCGAAGAATCTTGGGTTGTGTTCCGCGAAACCGCTTCGCCTTCAATCACCCGATTGGCATCTGCGCTTTTGTGCGCAAGAGAATCTGGCGTGGTGCTGGCTGCGGAGGCATCTTCGGATTTTTTATCCTCATCTTTAACCGCACTTTTAAACCCTTTAATCGCGCCGCCCAAATCACTGCCTAAGTTTTTAAGCCGTTTGGTGCCGAACAGCAACAAAACAATCGCCAAAATAACTAACCAATGCCAAATGCTAAAACTACCCATTTTTCATGCTCCTCAAAAATTAATTATCTTTTAGTGATCTTGGTGGCGCGCGGCCTTTTCTTCAAGCCCTGAGAGGCCGAACCGGCGCGCCAATTCATCAAACACGGCCTGATGCGGAATATTCGCATCCGCCAGCAAAACCAAACTATGAAACCATAAATCGGCCAGCTCGCTCACAATCGCATCGGGATCGGAACCCACCGCCGCCAGCGCCGTTTCAACGCCCTCTTCGCCGACTTTTTGCGCAATTTTATGCCGCCCTTTAGCAAACAAGCTGGCTACATAAGATTGCTTGGGATCGGCATGCCGACGCTGCTCGATCACCGAAGAAAGCTGCTCAAACATATCATGACTGGGGCGCGGCGTGGGTTCAGTGGCCATAAATTTCATCGGGTGATTTTAATACGGGATCGGTTGTTTGCCATTGCCCATCGATGAGCTGGCGATAAAAGCAGCTTTCTCGCCCCGTATGACAGGCAATGCCGCCGACCTGTTCAATTTCGAGCAGAATCACATCGCCATCGCAATCGAGGCGGAGGCTTTTCACCTGCTGAATATGGCCGCTTTCCTCACCTTTGTGCCACAATTTTTGGCGTGAACGCGAGTAATAAACTGCCGCCCCGGTGGCGACGGTTTGCGCTAATGCGGCCTGATTCATCCAAGCAAACATAAGAATGCGGCCGGTATGCGCATCTTGCGCAATCACAGGCACCAAGCCATCGGCATTCCATACCACATCGGTGATCCAATCAGAGGGGTTGGGTGTCATCTCGACTCACAGGGGGTTATTGGCTGCATTAAAAGGTATCGGAGTATATAACAGCTCAGGCTGAAAACTGGCTGGGTTTATGGGATTGTTCGGCAAATTAGCGGCGCACTTCAATGCCGGCTGCCGCCATATTCGCTTTCGCTTCGGCAATTCGATAGGTGCCAAAGTGAAAAATACTGGCTGCCAACACCGCATCGGCATGGCCTTGCAAAATGCCCGCCGTGAGATCATCGAGTGTTCCTACCCCACCGGAAGCAATCACCGGCACGGGGACGGAATCTGCAATCGCGCGGGTTAAATCAAGATCAAACCCTTGTTTGGTGCCATCGCGATCCATACTGGTGACCAGCAGTTCACCTGCGCCATAGCGCGCCATACGCTGCGCCCATTCAACGGCATCTAAGCCCGTCGGTTTGCGCCCGCCGTGGGTAAAAATTTCCCAGCGCAAAGGCACGCCATCGGCCGATACGCGCCGGGCATCAATGGCAACAACAAGGCATTGCGCACCGACCGAATCGGCAATTTCTTTAATCAGATCAGGGTTATGTACGGCCGCCGTATTAATAGACACTTTATCGGCGCCCGCATTCAGCAAGCGGCGCACATCACCCATCGCGCGAATGCCGCCCCCCACGGTGAGGGGAATAAAGACCTCTTCTGCGACTCGCTCCACCATGTGAAGCAAGGTTTCGCGACCCTCGTGTGAGGCAGAAATATCGAGAAAAGTCAGCTCGTCTGCGCCTTCCAAGTTATAGCGCCGCGCCGCTTCTACAGGATCACCCGCATCGCGCAGCGATTCAAACTGCACCCCTTTAACCACTCGGCCATCGGCCACATCAAGGCAGGGAATAATTCGTTTAGCCAAACTCATAGGGGAATGCTCACAAACACAGGGCGGTGGACACCCGCAGGGTGCCCGTGACTCAAACAAGCCGCGCGCATATTATTCAGTAAAAGGCGGTATGCCACGCCGCTCATCGACGCGAGCTTGGGCAATACGCAAATCAATGCCGCCCTCATATAAAGCACGGCCAATAATGGCGCCCGAAACGCCATCGTCGCCGGCGTCAATGAGGCGATCAATATCGGCCATGTCCGTCATGCCGCCTGAGGCGATAATCGGAATACGTACCGCGCGGGCCAAAGCTCGGGTTGCCTCCATGTTGGCACCCTGCATCATGCCATCGCGCGCGATGTCGGTGAATACAATCGAGGACACCCCATCTTGCTCGAAGCGGCGCGCTAAATCCGTTGCGGTTTGGTTGGAAATTTTTGCCCAGCCATCGACCGCCACCATGCCGTCTTTCGCATCCAACCCGACAATAACATGGCCGGGAAATGACAAGCACGCATCACTCACAAAATGCGGATCTGATACGGCTTTAGAACCAATAATGACATAAGAAATACCCATAGCCAGATATTGCTCAATGGTATCTTCATCCCGAATGCCGCCACCCACTTGAATGGGCAAATCAGGAAAGGCTGCACAAATTGCGGCAATGCTTTCTCGGTTTTTTGGGCTACCCGCAAAAGCACCATCCAAATCGACCAGATGCAAGCGCCGTGCGCCTGCCTCAAGCCAGCGGCGCGCCATGGCAACCGGATCATCGGAAAATACCGTATCGTCGTCCATGCGGCCTTGCTTTAAACGCACACACTGACCGGTTTTCAAATCAATAGCGGGGATGAGTAACATAAACTGCGCCCTCGACACGCAAAATTCAAACGATCAAACGTAGGTTAAAAAGGGGTTAGTCGGGGCGACCATCCCAGCGGGTAAAGTTTTTTAATAAAAGCAAACCATCATCGGCGCTTTTTTCTGGATGCGACTGTAGAGCAAACACCGAACCCTGCGCCAGCGCAGAGACATAACAAATACCGTAGTCGGTGGTGCCCACCCGCAACGATTCATCCTCCGGCGCACAATAATAGCTGTGCACAAAATAAAACCGGCTTAAATCGGCCACCCCTTGCCACAAGGGATGCGGTTTAATTTGTTTGATTTGATTCCAGCCCATTTGCGGGATTTTTAAGGCCAAGCCATTGGCATCAACCCCCAAAGGAAACCGCCGCACCGCCCCTTTAAACCAACCCAGCAAATGCACACCATCATTTTCTTCACTGTGATCGAGCATCACCTGCATGCCCATGCAAATGCCCAAAAAAGGTCGGGTTTTTGCGGCCTCAGCCAAAGGATCGATCAATTCGCGGGCTTTAAGCGCCGCCATGCAATCTGCCGCCGCACCTTGGCCGGGGAACACCACGCGATCGGCATTCAAAATCTCATGCGCCTTATCGGTAATCAGCACCTGCGTACCCAACGGCGCCACATGCTCAATCGCTTTGGCAACCGAGCGTAAATTGCCCATACCGTAATCAACAATCGCGATAGAACCAGCCATCGTTATAACGAACCTTTGGTCGAAGGAATTTGATTAGCCTGACGCGCATCCGGCGAAAGCGCCATCCGCAGCGCACGACCAAATGCCTTAAAAATCGTTTCGGCCTGATGATGCGCGTTATCACCGCGCACATTGTCGATATGCAAAGTCACCCCCGCATGATTCACAAAACCACGAAAAAACTCCTCAACCAACTGGGTTTCAAATCGGCCGATGGTTGCGCGGGTAAAATTGCAAGAAAACACCAAACCCGGACGGCCAGATAAATCAATCACCACCCGAGATAACGCCTCGTCCAGCGGCACATAAGCATGGCCATAACGTGAAATGCCGCGCTTATCGCCCACCGCTTTTGCCAGCGCCTGGCCGAACACAATGCCGCAATCCTCGACCGTGTGGTGATCGTCAATATGCCAATCCCCTTGCGCATTCAGCTCAATATCCACCAAGCCATGCCGCGCAATTTGATCGAGCATGTGCTCAAAAAAAGGCACACCCGTCGATAAAATGGCACGGCCTTCTCCATCGAGGTTCAAGTTAAGGTTAATCTGAGTTTCCGCCGTGTGGCGGGTCACTTGTGCGGTACGAGCGGGCATCATAGGCTTTCGTGTTTTCAAAGGTAAATCAGGCAGCAAGCATACAACGGACAGCGCCACGCCGTCAGCTACTGATGTAAAAAAATTCAAGCAAAGGCTTGACGAAACGCCGCGAATCGCGTTTAATTCGCGGCCTTGTATGGCCAGGTAGCTCAGTCGGTAGAGCAGAGGATTGAAAATCCTCGTGTCGGGGGTTCGATTC
>DZCK01000066.1:7574-9573 GCA_022730245.1 Halothiobacillus neapolitanus | reverse complement strand
GGCTGCGCCAATATGACCGCGCGTGAGCGCAATACGGCACTAGGCGCAGGAGCGGGCGCCTTGGGTGGCGCATTACTGACCGGTGGTAGCTCGCTGGGTGTGGTCGGTGGGGCGGCTGTGGGCGGCGTGGTGGGCAATCAAATTAAGCATTAAAACGCCAAGAAGGCGCGCTGGCATTGCCAACCCGCCTCACCCACAGCGCGTTTTAGAGCATGCGCGCTGCCGCCACGTTGATTGGCTGCGCCTTAACCCCGCACAGCGGCCAATACATCGCCAATTTGCCCCGCAAAGGGCGCATCGCAATGCAGGCGAAATGTGTTGACGCGCTCTTTAGCCGTCAAAGGTTGCAATTGCTGCAATTGCGTTTCCAGCACTTCTTCTGTGGCTTCGGAGATATCTTTGCCCAAAGCGGTACGTTCACGCAGATAGCGCCGAAGCGTCGGTGCGTTGCATTCGATAAATAGGATATGAAACGGGCATCCAAGCTCGGTGGCCATTTCGGCAAACACCGCGCGCTGCGCTTCTTTAAGAAATGTGGCATCCACGACCATAGGCCAGCCCGCCTCAAGCCCCATTCGGGCGGTATTGGCAAGCAAGGTGTAGATAAATTCGTTGGCTTCGGCGTTATAGCGCTCGCTGCGTTCAGGATACAGGCGCATGCGTTCCGCATCGGAGCGCAGGCGCACCGCACCGGCCGCCTGCACAAGCTCCAGTGCGGCCAGTGATTTGCCGCTGCCAGAAAACCCAACGGTAACCCACAATTCAGGCGCGCGTTCGGTAAGCAACCCCAGCGCCAATGCCGCGTACCGGCGGAAAGTGGCCCATTGCGTCGCTTGCTCGATGGGCGTCATATCTGCCCTCAGCTCAAACAGGGCGACTTTGGCGCGCACCATGGCGCGGTAGGCTTGATAAAAACGGAGCACGGGCAGCGCGGCATAATCGCCACTGGCTTCAAGATAGGTGTTGAGCAAACGCCGTGCCGCGCCCGCAAACCCACGGTCGGTTAAATCCATCAGCAAAAAGGCGATATCGCTTGCGGTATCGCTCCAACGAAAATCTTCATTAAATTCAATGCCATCAAACAAGACAACCTCGCCCTCAATCCGCGCGATATTGCCTAAGTGCATGTCGCCATGGCATTCTCGAATATGGCCATTTTGTTTGCGCGCCACAATAAGCGGCTTGAGTTTAAGAAAGGCCGCTTCACTCGCCGCTTCAATTTGGTCAATGCGATTCAGGTCGGCATCTTCAGATAAAAACCCGCGAATTTGTTCAAAATTCTGGTTGATCGGGAAATACACCGTTTCGGGCGTGCCAAAATGGCTGGTGGTGGCCGCAATCGCGGCAATGTCATGAAACTTTTGAATTTGCTGAGCCAGCGCGTCAATCAGCTCCTCATCTAAACCGTGGGTTTGGGCAAAGTTATCCATTCGGTCGGCTTGATCGAACCTAAGCATATGCAGCATAGGCTCGCTATCTTGCGCATCCACCGCAACAATTTGCCCCGCCGCATCTAAACCCACCACGCCCAAATACAATTCGGGCGCTAAACGCCGATTGAGCCGCACTTCTTCTTCACAATAAAATCGCCGCTGACTGCGGTCGGTAAAATCTAAAAAGCCGAAATTCACGGGCTTTTTGATTTTATAAGCATAATCACCGGCTAAAAACACATGAGAAATATGGGTTTGCAGATGCACTACCTCGCCAAAGCGATCATGCAAATGCCGTTTAAACTGTTCTAACGGCAAGGGGGTTGGGCTCATGGGGCTTTCCTTGTAAATGACATAAGGTAGGTTGCGCGCAGAATCCGACCAATCAGCCGAACTCAAACGGAATTAGCTGGCAACCTGTTAAACTGTGGTGCTTAGGGAGCCTCTGATCAAATCCTTCGTGGCCAAGGATTTGATCAGAGGCTCCTTAGGCAAAAATTTTATTCAGTTTAGCAGTGTGGATCATTCCCGTGGCACAAACCCGAAAAACCGCATCAAAACCCACG
>DZCK01000066.1:0-7474 GCA_022730245.1 Halothiobacillus neapolitanus | reverse complement strand
CCGCGCAGCCGTGGCTTTGGTGGCATCGTGCTTAAAGCGATGTTGCTCGTTGGCCTCATTGGCTGCATTTTGGTGGGCATTTGGGCGTATTTTTTAAATGAGCGGGTGGTCGAACGCTTCTCCGGCACGCTCTGGAAACTCCCCGCCACGGTATACGCCGCGCCGCAAGAAATTTATGTAGGCCAGCACCTATCGCCCAATGCGCTCACCGGCGATTTAACCGCGCTGCATTATCGGGATCGCTCTGATTTAATCGAAACCGGCACCTATGCCCGCGTGGGCAACGAGTTAAAAATCCACCGCCGCGCATTCAATTTCCCCGATGGCAACGAGCCCGATAAACAACTGCGCGTTGTGTTTGTCAATAATGAGGTAAAAGCCGTTACCGACGCGGCAGGTGCCGACCTCGGCATCAGCCGGCTTGAGCCGATGATGATTGGCCAGTTGTATCCTGATATCAACGAAGACCGGATTTTGCTCAATGTGGAACAAGTACAAAAAGAGGCGCCCCTGCTCATCAACACGTTAATTACGGTTGAAGATCGCGATTTTTACCACCACCACGGCGTGGTGCCGTCGGCCATTTTGCGGGCGTTGTTTGTCAACATCACCTCGGGGCACACCGTGCAAGGCGGCAGCACCATCACCCAACAGCTGGCCAAAAACCTGTTTTTAACCCCGCAACGCAGCCTACAACGCAAAGCGGCTGAAGCCATTATGGCGCTGGAAATGGAGTGGCATTACTCCAAAGATAAAATTTTAGAAGGCTACATGAACGAGGTGTACCTAGGCCAAGATGGCGGCAAGGCCATTCATGGCTTTGGCTTGGCGGCCCGCTATTATTTTGGCCGCCCGATTGATGAATTGCGCCCCGAAGAAATTGCCTTGTTGGTGGGCATGGTCAAAGGCGCCTCTTATTACAACCCGCGCCATAACCCCGAGCGCGCCAAAGAACGCCGCGATACCGTGCTCGATTTAATGGCCAATAACGGGCTCATTACCCCAACCGAAGCAGGCACGCTCAAACAAAAACCGTTAGGGGTGCTTAAAGAAAAAGGCACCACCTCCCCGCATCCCGCCTTTTTGGATTTAGTGCAACGCCAACTCGCGCAGCAATATAACCCCGAGGATCTTAAAACCAAGGGCCTGCGCATTTTCACCACCATGAACCCGAGTGTACAAGCATCCCTTGAGCAGGCTGTTGGCGTGCTGGGCACAATTGAAAAAGCCCGAAAATACCCAGCAGACACCCTGCAAACCGCAGGGATTATTACCTCGATTGGCACCGGCGAAGTGCAAGCGTTGGTCGGCGGGCGAGACCCCGCGTTTGAAGGCTACAACCGCGCCCTCGATGCCCAGCGGCAAATCGGCTCACTGATTAAACCCTCTATTTATTTAGCCGCGCTGTCTGATCCCGCTAAATTTTCACTCATCACCCCCTTAGATGACTCGCCACTCACCGTCGATCAGCCCGGCTCAAAACCGTGGAACCCCGAGAATTATGATCGAAAATTTTTAGGCCCCACCCCGCTGTATGTCGATTTAGCGCAATCGCGCAACGTGCCCAGTATTCGGTTAGGGCTAGATGTCGGCTTAAATAACGTCGCCGATATGCTGCATAAACTCGGCGGCCCGGCCATCAAGCCGTTTTTCCCCTCCATGCTGCTCGGCTCGATGACCATGACGCCGTTTAATGTGGCGCAAATTTACCAAACCTTGTCCTCAGATGGCTTTTATAGCCCGTTGCGCGCCATTCGCAGCGTGGTGGATGCCAGTGGCAAGCCGCTCACACGCTACCCGCTCACCGTGACCCAAGTAGCCAACCCGAACGCCTTGTATTTACTGCAATATGCCATGCAAGGGGTGGTAAACAATGGCACGGCTGCCAGCTTAAATAAAACCATTCCGCCCTCGGTCGGCGTGGCAGGCAAAACCGGCACCACCAACGATAGCCGCGATGCCTGGTTTGCCGGTTTTACCGGTAACCGCGTGGGCGTGGTGTGGGTGGGGCGCGATGACAACAAGCCCACCAGCTTAACCGGCGCCAGCGGGGCGCTCCCCATCTGGGCGGCCGCCTTTAAAAATTTGTACAACAAACCCCGCGACATGACACCCCCCAAGGGCATCAACTTTGTCAACGTCGATGTGGCGCAACAAGCGCGCGTGCCTGCCTCATGCCCGGGTGTTTTAATGCCCTTTATCAGCGGCTTTGAACCGAAAACCGTGCAAGATTGTGGCACGGGCGGCAGCAACACATCGGGTGATAATCCGCTTAACCCAATTTTGAATTTCTTTCGCTAAGGATCTGCCATGCCCACAAGAACCCTATTCCGCCCCCGCTTTTTTTCAAGCCGCGTCGCATCCCTCGGTGCCGTTATCATAGGCTTAAGCCTGCTGGCCGGTTGTGCGAGCGCGCCGCCCCGTCAAGCCATGCGCCCTGCGCCTATTTATCCGCAGCCGCCCATTCCACCGGCGGTTCAGGCGCATCCGCTCATCCTGCCGCAAATGCAAGAACAGAGGCTCCCCCAAACGCCGAATGCCAATATGCCCCCTAACGATAGCGATGCCACGGCCAATGCGCCCTATAACCCCGCTATGCAGGCCATGCCGACCGCCAGCGCCCCAGCCGTCATTGCGCTAGTCACCCGAGCGGAAGCCCAGACACGAGCTGGCGATTTAGGCGGCGCCGAGGCTACCCTTGAACGGGCTGTGCAAATCCAACCGCACAACCCCCGCCTGTGGCTCGATTTTGCGCAGCTGCGCTTAGCCCAAAACCAGCCCGCCGAAGCCGAGCAATTTGCCCTACGCGCCGTGCAATATGCGGTGGGCAATAATGGGCTGCGCGCCGCCTGGCTCATGGTGGCCAAAACCCGCGATGCCCAAGGCAATGCCCAAGGCGCGGCCGATGCGCGCCGCAAAGCCGGCTTCCAACCGGTCAGCCCAACACAAACTCAAGGTTAATCGCACCGAATGCAGCCCGATTCCCCCGCGCCTGAGGCACAAAAAAACCCGCAACCCAAAACGCTTGATGACGTATTTGGGCACAGTGGCGTGCTCGCGCACACTTTTGCAGGGTACCAACCCCGCCCCGGCCAAGTGCAAATGGCCGAAATTATCCGCGATGCCATCACCGATTCACGCACCGTGGTAATTGAAGCGGGCACGGGCGTGGGCAAAACCTTTGGTTATCTTGCCCCCATTCTTTTGGCGGGGCGCAAAGCCATCGTGTCCACCGGCACCAAGCACTTGCAAGATCAAATTTTTAGCCGCGATTTACCGCAAATTAAATCGCTCATGGGCTCAAACGCCCGCACCGCGTTGCTCAAAGGCCGGGCGAATTATTTATGCCTACACCGGCTCGATCGCGCACTGGCCGAAGGCCGTCTGCAAAGCCCCGACTGGGTACGCGCCTTGCAGGGCATTAAAAGCTGGGCCACCCGCACTCAAGATGGCGATATTGCCCGTTGCGCCACCGTGACCGAAGAGCACGGCATTTGGCCGCTCGTTACCTCCACCAACGAGAATTGCCTCGGCAAAGAATGCCCAAAATTTGATGACTGCTTTGTGGTTAAAGCCCGCGAAGCCGCGCACGAAGCCGATTTAGTGGTGATTAACCATCACCTCTTTTGCGCCGACATTGCCATCAAACAAAACGGCTTTGCCCAATTATTGCCCGAAGCCGATGTGGTGGTGCTGGATGAAGCGCATCAGCTCCCCGAAATTGCCGCCACATTTTTTGGCTCCAGCCTATCGAGCGGCCAAATGATTGATTTAGTGCGCGATACCGCCCGCGAGCAGCAAGCCGAAGCCGCCGACATGAGCGATTTAACGATCATCGCCCACGCGCTGGAAGTGGCGCTTGAGCCGTGTGTCGCCGCCCTCAAAGCCGTGCGTACCGATCGCATCGCCTGGCATGAAATTTCCGATGAGGCGGCCATTAAAACCACTTTCGATGCGCTCGATGAGCACTTCAAAGCCCTCACCGAAGGGCTCGATATCGCCGCGCCGCGTGGCAAAGGGTTAGCCAGTTGCCATGAGCGCGCAGTCCAAATGCGCCAGTCCTTAACGAGTTTTCGCACCGCGCCAGATACCGAGAATGACGTCCGCTGGCTGGAGCGCCGAGAGAAATCGTTCACCCTCAACATCACCCCCATGGACGCCGGCAAAACCTTCTCCGATGTGGTTGAAAGCCAGCCGCGTGCCTGGGTATTCACTTCGGCCACCTTGGCGGCGGGCAAAGATTTTTCGCACTTCACCCGCAGGCTGAACTTAACGCTGGCTTTGTGCCAGCAAACCCCCTCGCCCTTCGATTACCCTGAGCAAGCGCTCATGTATTTGCCCGCGAACCTGCCCGATCCCAAAACCGATCCCGACTACACCCTCAAAATTTTGCGGCTCGTATTCCCCGTGCTCAAAGCCAGCGGCGGGCGGGCGTTTTTGTTGTTCACCAGCCACCGCGAGCTCAAAAAGGCGGCGGATATTTTAGAAGGCAAGCTCCCTTACCCGCTTTTTGTGCAAGGTACGCAAGCCAAAGCGACTTTGCTTGAGCAGTTCCGCCAATCCGGCAATGGCGTGCTGCTCGGCACGCAAAGTTTTTGGGAAGGCGTAGATGTGCGGGGTGAAGCCTTATCGGTCGTGATGATCGACCGTATTCCGTTTGCATCCCCCGATGACCCCGTGCGCCGCGCGCGTGAGGCGCAAATTAAAGAAGCCGGCCATTCGCCCTTCGCCGTGATGGCCATGCCGGAGGCCATCATCACCTTCAAGCAAGGTGTTGGGCGGCTGATTCGCGATATCACCGATCGCGGCGTGCTGGTGCTCGCAGACCCGCGCCTGCAAACCACCGGCTACGGGCGGCAAATTCTCGATGCCCTGCCCCCCATGCGGCGCACCCAAGCATTAAACGAAGTCCAAGCATTTTTTGAACAGCACCCACCCCAAACGCAAAATTGAGCGAACCCGCCGCTTCATGCGACAATCGCGCCCACTTTATTTAGGTCAAAAATCCATGACGGCTCAGATTCTCGACGGCAAATCCCTCTCGAACCAAATGCAAAACCGCTTGGGCGAAGAAATCCGTGCCGCCGTGGCGCAAGGTATTCGCGCCCCCGGCATCGCCGTCGTGCAAGTCGGGGATGATGCAGCCTCAAGCGTTTATGTCGCCAACAAACGTAAAACCTGCGAAAAATTAGGCATTTATTCGCAATCGATCGATTTACCCCACACACTCACCCAAGCCGAACTCAATCGCTTGATTGACCAATTCAACCAAGACCCCCTGATTGATGGGATTTTGGTGCAGCTGCCGCTCCCCGCGCACATCAACGCCAATGAAATTATCGAACGGATCGCCCCGCACAAAGACGTGGATGGCTTTCACCCGACCAACATTGGCAAACTCGCCATCCGCCAGCCCGCGCTGCGCCCCTGCACCCCGTTTGGCGTGATGAAACTGCTCGAAACCGCCGCGCTTGATTTATACGGCATGAATGCGGTGGTCGTAGGCGCCTCCAACATTGTCGGCCGGCCCATGGCGCTTGAGCTCTTGCTGGCCGGCGCCACCGTGACCGTGACCCACCGCTTCACCAAAAACTTGGCCGAACATATCGCCCGTGCCGATTTAGTCATCGCGGCCGCCGGTAAAAAAGGCTTAATCGCGGGCGAATGGATCAAGCCCGGCGCAGTCGTGGTTGATGTCGGCATCCACCGCAATGAAGATGGCAGCCTCACCGGCGATGTAGATTTTACCACCGCCGCCAAACGCGCCGCCTGGATTACCCCCGTGCCGGGCGGAGTGGGGCCTATGACGATCGCCATGCTGATGTTTAATACCGTACAGGCTTGGCGCGATCATACCGGCCAGCCACAACCAGTCACGACTGGGGCGGTCACGACTGGGGCGGCCACATCTTGAACGATTCCCCCGAAGACGAAACCGAGTTCAACGAGCTCGCCACCGCACTCACCCGTCCGAAAATAAGCGATTGGAACATTGCGCGGCGTTTTCGCGGCTTTATGCCCGTGGTGGTTGATGTAGAAACCGGCGGCCTAAACCCGCAAACCGATGCCTTACTTGAGCTGGCTGCCGTGCTTTTGGATGTGGATGCCAGCGGCAAGCTCGTACCGGTTGATCGCGTGCATATCCATGTGGCGCCGTTTAGTGGTGCGAACCTGAACCCTACCTCCATGAAAATCAACGGCATTGATGTCGATCATCCGTTTCGCGGCGCACTGGATGAAGCCGAAGCGATGAAACAATTTTTCCAGCCGATTCGCCAGCGCGTCAAAATCAACGGCGCCCGCCGCGCCATTTTAGTCGGCCACAATGCCGCCTTCGATTTAGCCGTGATTAACGCCGCCTGCGCGCGCGTGGCCAATAAAAAAAATCCGTTTCACCCGTTTTCCACCTTCGATACCGTCACCCTCTCTGCGCTTGCCGTGGGGGAAACCGTGCTGGCAAAAGCCTTAGAATCCATTGGGTTATCGTGGGATAGCCAACAAGCCCACGGCGCACTCTACGATGCCGAACAAACCGCCGCGCTCTTTTGCCGCATCATTAATGGCTTCTCCAAACCCAATGGCCGCGCCGCCATGCGGGTTTCAAAGCCCGAATCCAAACCCGCCTAAAATCACTCGCAGCCTCCAAATTCTGGCCGCAGCATGAGCCATGGGCGCTCGACGGCGTTTAAGGCACTTGGCTGCACCCAAAACAGCGCTTTGAGCGTACACAGCGATGCTGAACTACACTTACCCCCGTTTCGAGCCCACTACCATGCGCCATCTATTCTGTTTTATGTCTCGGCCGTTTTTTATGCTTGTGGCGCTATTAACCCTAAACGGATGCACTGGCGTGCAAGTGCTCAACACCCTTGCCCCAACCGAGGCCATTGCCCCCACCATCACTCGGGAATACGATACAAAACACCGTTTAGCGCTTGATGTGTATCGGCCAGAGCAGGCAAGCAACGCCCCGGTCATCGTGTTTTTCTGGGGCGGGCGCTGGGAAGAAGGCGATAAATCGCTCTATCGATTCGTGGGCGCAGAGCTTGCCAGCAAGGGCTTTGTGGTCGTCATCCCCAATTACCGGCTGTATCCAGAGGTCAAATTCCCCGCCTTTCTCGAAGATTCCGCCCAAGCGGTTGCTTGGACGCACGCTCATATTGCCGAATTGGGTGGCAGCCCCGATAAAATCGTACTCATGGGGCATTCAGCGGGTGCCTATAACGCCGCCATGCTGGCCTTAAACCCCGCCTACTTGCACGCCGTTGGCGGCAGCCGCGCCTGGATTCGCGGCATGGTCGGCTTAGGCGGCCCGTATGATTTTTTACCGCTGGCCGAACCCGATCTGCAAGCCATCTTTGGCCCACCCAGCCAATATCCGCTCACCCAGCCCATCCACTGGGCCGTTGGCAGCAACCCACCCATGCTGCTCATCGAAAGCCGAGCCGACACCATCGTCTACCCCAAAAATACC
>DZCK01000188.1 GCA_022730245.1 Halothiobacillus neapolitanus | reverse complement strand
ATTGAAATCGTGCCGACGCACGCAACTCGTGCAGCGGAACATTCGGACTCGTCGCGCGCATGGCGAGCAAACGTGCCTCGCGATCGAGATCATGCGGCGCATCCAACCTATCTAAAACCTCAGCCACATCCTGCGGACGATTGCACAGTAGCAGCATGTCGCAACCTGCCTCAAGCGCCATATTGACCCGAGCCAGCGGCTCGGCAATGCGGGTGGCGGCCACCATGCTCAAATCATCCGTAAACACCGCACCCGCAAAGCCATAACGCTCACGCAATAACTCGCGCACCCACGTGCGTGAAAACCCGGCGGGAAGATCATCCACCGCCGGATAAATCACATGCGCCATCATCATGCCGGGCAAACCCGCATCAATCAGCCGGCAAAACGGCTGTAAATCAGAATCTTCAATCTCATGCAAAGCACGCGCATCGATAGGAAACTCAAGATGCGAATCCTCAGCCACCGAACCATGCCCCGGAAAATGTTTACCGACCGCCGCCATGCCCGCATCCCGCATCCCCAGCATCCACGCTTCACCCAAGGCCGCAATCGCTTGTGGAGCTGCATGTAGCGCCCGATTGCCAATCACCCGGCTCAGCGGCCCGCCCAAATCAAGCACGGGGGCAAAACTCAAATCAATGTCAAAGGCGCGTAATTCCGCCGCCAACAGCCACGCCCAATCGCGTGCAAGCTCTAAAGCTGCCGCTTGGTTCTGATCGTACAGCTCACCCAAACGCGCCGCCGGAGGAATCAGCGTAAAGCCCTCGCGGAAACGCTGCACACGCCCGCCCTCATGATCGACACTAATCAGCAGCTCAGGACGCAGCACACGCACTTCGTTAACCAGCGCCTGCAACTGCGCTGGGCTTTGATAATTGCGCGCAAACAGAATTAAACCGCCCACCTGAGGATGTTGCAGGCGTTTTGCCTCCTCAACCGAAAGCTGCAAGCCTTCGATGTCGATCATCAAGCAACCCAGTGCCATTAGTGTTCAATCTCCACATGATTTTTTTCTGCCTGGATCATTTTACGTGCGCTGACCAAATTTGCCTCGGCGCGTGCCCCTAAGTACACGTATACCCCCAGTGCAACCGTCAACAGTGCCGCCGAAAACATGACAAAGGCCGCTTCAAACAGATGATCGGTCGCCCCCATGGCCGATTTGAACATCAATAACAGTCCTTCAATCGACACCGCAATAATGATCGAAGCTAGAAAGCGCGTGGTGGTGCGCCGGGTGGCACTGTGGCGGAACACATCCTTGTGCATCAACACTTCTTCTTCCAGCGTTGTCTTGGCCAAATCAAAAATCGCCATCGCCAAGGTAATCACAATAATGATGCTAAACGGACGCAGCTTGTCGGTTTCAGTTTCAATCGGATGAATCAAAGCCTGCGCCAAATCCGACAGCGCGTTGAACATCAACAAGCCGACCACAAGCAACAGGCTCAATCCCAAAAGCGCATACATCAGCTTGAAAACCGGCTCAAAGCGGCGGCGCTGAGTATCGCCCATTAAAAAGCTCACCAAGCTTTCCAGACTGGCATCCAAAACCAGATAACAACTCACGCCTTCTGCGCAATGGATGGGCATCGCCGTCGTGAGGCACAAACTACTATCCGCGCTCGATAAA
Source organism: Halothiobacillus neapolitanus (assembly GCA_022730245.1). Lineage (GTDB taxonomy): Bacteria > Pseudomonadota > Gammaproteobacteria > Halothiobacillales > Halothiobacillaceae > Halothiobacillus > Halothiobacillus neapolitanus_A. The sequence continues at coordinate 428 of DZCK01000188.1, read as the reverse complement.
TAAGGCTCGGTAACCACCACCCCTTGATGCGCATGAACCTGCTGATAGTACGGGCGGTAACGGCGGTCGCGCCCCAAGCCGACGTCGTATTCACGGCTAACTTCGCCACCTTTGATGGTGGAAAATTCACTGATTTGCACACCCTGATCGTTCAACATATACAGGACTTTAACAAACGGATAACGCTCGCAAATCGAAACCATCGCCTGACGTTGACCTTCCTGATCGCGAATCAAATCAATATCAGCAATACCAGTCACAATTGACTTCAAAAGCTCGCGAATGGGCGTGCGAAACTCGTGATAGCGCTCAATGACGGAGAGATAACTCATTTCAGTCATGATTTTTACCTCATTTAAAAACAGGACTTACGCAAAAGTGTTCCAGCAAGGCAAAGTTTTGATGCCAGTAAACTTTGTACGGCGAGG
>DZCK01000187.1 GCA_022730245.1 Halothiobacillus neapolitanus | reverse complement strand
AGACGCACTAGTTTCAGGTATTAGCGAGTAACATCGTGGAGGTTCGAGTCCTCTCTTGGGCACCAAATATATATTAATAATCAATAAGTTAGACTGAATCCGGTGCATTCATGGTGCATCAATTCCAAGATACCCAGCTAGTCTGGGTTTTCTTTTGGCTGGGCTATTAGCTCACCCATAAAACAACGCTGCCTGAACGCATGGCTTGAATCTCACCCACATGCTTAACTGTAACACCTTTAACCCCTATTACCGCCTTGGCTACATAGCCATCAAAGCCTTTGCTAAAGTTGCCTATCCGGCGTCAACTATCTTGGCCGCTTTGCGACAACTATCTTGGCCGCTTTGAGTCTTTTTGATTTAACTGCCTAATTTCTGTTTTCTTCGATAGCGTTCGCCTTCAATTTGTACAATCCAGCCATGATGGATAACGCGGTCAACCGCTGCCACGTTCATATCGATGCGCAATAAACTCAAATAACACCTGGGTTTCAGCCTCGTTTTTTTGCCCAGTGCTTGGCGCAGACGCTCCCGCCGGTGTACGATACTGCGCTACTAAAGAGTTTGAGGTGGTCGAACGGTTGCCGGTCAGTGGCAAGACACTTCACCGCTGGGTCAAGGCGGGCAAATTCCCACAGCGCGTGGCAAGCGGTGGAAGTCCCGCGAGGTTGTTGGCTGGGTTCAGCGGCAGGGCGAAGGGACGCACGAAACAACGGCGAACCAGATCGGTTATCGAACCGTTGAAGCGCGTTTATATCGGGTATAAAACAGGTTATTTTATACCTGCAGCACAGCAGTAAATCATTTAATAATCATAAAGATGCGAAACATATTTGGCAGAGGATTCAGCCTGCAAATTCCAGCGCATTATCACACCGTGGTTAAAGCCGCCAATGGCAAGAAACGCTAATCCATGCCCATTTACCGCATAGCTTATGTTCGACGCGCGCAACGCGATACCCACCTGCGCCGAGCGCAGCTCATTCGCTTAATTAGCCTGTTTACCATCACCCTTGCCATCACCGCCTTAGGCTTAGCCGCACTCGACCCAAGCGATGCGCCCTGGCCAGACAAACTCTTTAATTCTCTATGGAATGCCACCAATCTTGTGACTACGCTGGGTGATTTTACCGCCTTCACACCCGCACAAAAAGTGTTCATGATGGGGGCGAGTTTTAGCATTATGGTGCTCGGTGGCTATGCCATCACGCAAACTGTCAACTGGTTAACCAACCCCATTGCAGCGATAAACCGGGAGAATCACCAAATGATCCGGACGTTTGAAACCCTGCGCGATCATGTCATCGTGATCGGCTACAGCCCTTTGGGCAAATTAGTTACCGCGCGTTTAATGTCGGATCAAAATGTCGTCATTATTGAAAAAACCGATGAGCTGGCCAATTTGGCCTCAGAGGCCGGTTTGCTTGTTGTGCAAGGGGATGCCGGCACGGATGATGAGGTATTAACCCGCGCGGGGATAGATTCCGCCAGAGCGCTGGTGGTCACCAGCGAAGCGGCCGATCGAAAGTTGGCCATTACGCTCATGGCGCACGCACGCAACGCCAATTTACGCATTGCCGTTACGGCCGAAGATGACAGCCGCGGCCTTTTGCTGCGCCGAGCCGGTGCTACCGATATTGTGGTGGCCGATGATCTCATCGCCAACACGTTGGTGGGTCACCTTTTCACCCCACCCCCCGTGGCGCACGATAACGCACACCCGAAAAAACTTAGCTAACCTTGGGTGGGCTTGGTCTTGCGGTGGCAAAAGCTAGGGAGCCTCTGATTAAATCCTTCGTGGCCGAGACGGGCTTTTGAGGGATGAGTCGCAAGGCGTGGTGCGAAACGAATGGTTATTCCATTCGGTTTGTACCGCAACACCGCGAATCGCCCTCAAAAGACCGTCCCGAAGGGTTGCTGCCCCTTACCTATTCAATACGGGCCGCAACCATTCGTTATCGGCCTTGGCATCAATGAATCACTAAGACCGGCGGCTTTTGGATCAGCAACTCGGCGCACCAAGGATTTAATCAGAGGCTCCTTAGCGCCCTGTGGTTAAGTACACGATCAGGCGCGCTTCTTGAACCATCTGCTC
>DZCK01000065.1 GCA_022730245.1 Halothiobacillus neapolitanus | reverse complement strand
CGCAGAGGCGATCAAGCTGGTGTTGGAACAAGGGTTATCGGTGAGTGAGGCGGCCGTGTCAGAATATGGCTATTTTAATATAAAAAGCATTCGTGCAGAGTTTCCCTAAGGCACTTCAACTAAACGCGATAATAATCGCGGTACCAATCAATAAAACGCGCCACGCCGGTTTCAACGGGCGTGCTGGGTTTATAACCCACATCAGCCACCAAATCGGCCACATCGGCAAAGGTATCCGGCACATCGCCCGGTTGCAGCGGCAATAAATTCAAAATGGCTTTTTTACCGAGCGCCTGCTCAATGCACTGAATGTACGTGAGTAATTCAACCGGTTGGCTATTGCCAATGTTATACACGCGCCACGGTGCGTTAGACGTACCCGGATCGGGGTTAGCCCCATCCCACTGGGGGTTCATCTTGGCGGTGTGATCGAGCGTGCGAATCACACCCTCTACGATGTCATCAATGTAGGTGAAATCTCGCCGGTGTTTACCGTAATTAAAGACATCGATGGGCTCGCCCGCCAAAATGTTTTTGGTGAACTTAAACAACGCCATATCGGGTCGCCCCCAAGGGCCATACACCGTAAAAAATCGCAGCCCTGTCGTTGGCAACTGATAGAGCGATGCGTAGGTATGCGCCATCAGCTCATTGGCTTTTTTGGTCGCGGCATAGAGTGAGAGCGGGTGGTCAATGTTGTCGTGCACAGAAAAAGGCAGCGTTTCATTCGCGCCGTACACCGAGCTTGAGGAGGCATACACCAAATGCGCCACTTCGGCATGGCGGCAGCCTTCCAGCACATTCACAAAACCGACCAAATTGCTATCCACATACGCGTGCGGGTTTTCAATTGAATAACGCACCCCCGCTTGCGCGGCTAAATGCACCACCCGATCAATTGGTTGGCGCGCAAATAAGGCAGCCATGGCCGGGCGATCACTAATATCCATCTCGATAAATTCAAAACCGGGCTGCCCACTTAACCGCGTTAACCGTGTTTTTTTTAAATTCACATCGTAGTAATCGTTAAGATTATCGATACCCAGCACCGAATCACCGCGTGCCAACAAGCGCTGCGCCGTGTGGGAACCAATGAATCCGGCAACGCCAGTGACTAATATCCGCATAGAATCATCCTAAATTTATGTATCTTCCAGCCTAAATCGACTATCGATTGTACCGATTTACCTTGCCTGCGTAGGGACTAGGTTGAGCCTTGAAAAAATTAATTAGACAATTGCCCCCACCGCCCGCAAAATAAAAGCAAGTGCTCACTTTCTTTCAAGACTAAACGCTTGATCACAAGGCAATCAATTGCATGGAAACTGAATCTAACTATCGCTCAGCCGAGGCTCGTCGCGCCGAGACAATCACGGCGGTGGTTGCCATGGCGGCTGAACAAAACCCCAGCAGCATCACAACGGCGGCCATTGCTGAACGTATGAAGGTGTCGCAAGGTGCCCTCTTCCGTCATTTTCCGAATAAAGAAGCCATTTTTGAAACGGTCATTAGCTGGGTCGCAGAACGCATTTTAAGCCGCGTGGATGCCGCCATCAGCGCCGCCACAAGTCCCACTTCGGCACTGCACGCCGTGTTTATGACGCATATTGAGTTTGTTAGCGCACATCCTGGCGTGCCGCGCATACTGTTTGGTGAGCTACAACAGGCACGCCCCACGGCGCCCAAACGGATCGCCCACGGTTTAATTACCCGCTACGCGCAACGACTTCAGCACATTGTTGATGCGGGCAAAACGCAAGGCGAGTTTGCGCAAACACTCGATACCCCAGCGGTGGCGAGTTTATTTATTGGCAGTATTCAGGGTTTGGTCATGCAATCGATGTTACAAGCAGAACCGCACTATTTAGATAATCAAGCCCCACAGGTGTATGCGCTTTTATTGCGGGCGATAGAGGAGCGGCACTCATGCAACGATTAATGCCTTCGCGAACCGTTAGCCTCTGGGCTGTTATGGGGCTTTTATTGGCGGGATTGGTGTATGTATTTTTTCGTGCAGGCCCCATGGCACCGATAAAAGTGACCGTGATCACGTTGGAGAACCAAGTCATCACGCCCGAAGTTTCGGGTATTGGCACTGTGGAAGCCCGCTACACCTACATAATTGGTCCCACTGCGGCAGGGCGCGTTAAATCGCTGCAAGTAGATGTGGGCGATCATGTTAAAGCAGGGCAGCTTTTAGGCGAAATGGATAGCGTCGATTTGGATGCCCGTATCGCTTCACTCAGCGCGTCAATCGAGCGCGCCAAAGCCTTACGCAAAGACGCGACCGCGCGCTTAAACTTAGCCAAAAGCCAATTGCAGCGTTACCAAAAATTAGCGCCGCAACATCTCACCTCAGAGGAATCGCTTGCGATCAAACAGCAAGAATGGCTTACGGCAGAATCGGCTCGCCAAGCCGCAGAATTGGATATTGAACGGCTACAATCAGATCACTTAGGGCTTGAGGTTCAAAAACAAAACCTAGCGCTCATCGCCCCGGTTGATGGCCTGGTCGTGGCGCGCGATGCAGAGCCTGGCAGCACCGTGGTGGCTGGCCAAGCAGTCATTGAGCTTATCGACCCGCTGCAATTATGGATTAATGCCCGTATCGCTCAAAACCAAATGAACGGATTGGTCGCCGGCTTGCCTGCCGCAATTTTGCTCCGCGCAAGCCCCACGCAATGGCTGCCCGGCACGCTGACGCGGATAGAACCCAAAGCCGATAGCGTCACACAAGAAACCCAAGTTAAAATTCGCTTTACCCATGCCATCACACCCTTACCACCGGTGGGCGAACTGGCTTCAATCACCATCCAATTGCCCAGCTTACCGGCCTCGCCAACCATACCTAATGCCAGCATTCATAACATCAATGGCCAGATAGGCGTGTGGCAAATCAAAAATAAGGCACTTGAATTTACCCCCATCACCATCGGCGCCATGAATTTGGCCGGTGCGGTTCAAGTGCGATCAGGCCTAACCGTGGGGGATAAGATCGTGGTGTACAGTGCACGCGATTTGTACGCTAAGGCACGAATAAAAATTGTCGATTCTCTAATTAACGATACCGCTCAGCGCAGTACGCCATGATTAACCTAGCAGGCCGAGACATTCTGCATTCTTGGGGTAAGTTCGTTTTTACCGGCTTTGGCTTGGGTTTGCTGATTGGCGTTACGCTCACGATGGCTGGGGTTTATCGCGGCATGATTGATGATGCCCAAGTCTTACTCGACAACAGCGGCGCCGATTTATGGATTGTGCAGCAAGATACCCAAGGCCCCTATGCGGAATCCTCCAGCATTTATGATGATATTTGGCGGCGAGTAGCCAGCTATCCCGGCGTAGCCGAGGCCGCCAGCGTTACCTACTTCACCATGCAGGTGCGCCTTGGCAAGCGCGATGTGCGGGCGCTGGTCACCGGCATTGTCACCGGTGAAATAGGTGCGCCGGGCTGGCCACGGTTTCTCATTGCTGGCCGACAAATTACCCGGGATCATTATGAAGCCATTGCCGATATCGCAAGTGGCTTGCACCTCGGCGATGTGATTCAAATTCGTCGAAATTACTACACCGTGGTGGGGTTAACGCGCCGCATGGTGTCGTCGGGAGGGGATCCTATGATCTTCATTCCACTTAAAGATGCCCAAGAAGCCCAATATTTGAAAGATAATGATGCCATTATCGAGCAGCGTCATCGCACGGAAGCAAGCCCTGTGTATAACCGCCCCGGCGTACCGGGCTTGCTCGATGAGGTCATCCGCACCCAAAGCACCAACCCCACGGTGAACGCGGTGCTTATTCGGGTTAAGCCCGGCTTTGATTCCCGCTTAATTGCTGAGCAAATTCAACGTTGGAATCGGTTGCAAGTATTTGATCGAGCAGGCATGGAGGCAATTCTCACCGGCAAACTCATTGCCACTTCAGCCAAGCAAATTGGCATGTTTTTAGTCATTCTAGCCATCGTGAGTGCGGCCATTGTGGCTTTTATTATTTACACCCTGACCTTGGGTAAAATTCGAGAAATCGCCGTTTTAAAATTAATAGGCACCCGCAATAGCACCATCGCCAGCATGATTTTGCAACAAGCCATCGGTTTAGGGCTTATCGGTTTTGCCGTCGGCAAAATTTCCTCGACCTTATGGGCACCCATTTTCCCCAAATATATCTTACTCACCCCGATGGATGCCCTCTACGGCCTAATCGCCGTACTGCTTATATGCGCGCTGGCGAGCGTATTGGCGATTCGCGCAGCGCTGCGGGTTGATCCTGCCGAAGCGATTGGGGGATAACATGACCCACGGCATCCGCATTGAAAATTTAAGCAAACGCTATGGCACCGGCAATACTGCGGTCGATGCGCTCAAAAACGTCAATATGGCGGTCGCACCCGGCGAAGTGGTGGGATTAATTGGCCCCTCGGGATCGGGCAAATCTACCTTACTCAAGTGCTTGGGCGCCGTCATTAAACCCACCACAGGCAAAATGATTCTGGGCGACGAGGTTATTTTCGATAATGATTGGAGAATCAAAGATTTGCGCGCGCTGCGCCGAGATAAAATCGGCTTTGTTTTCCAGGCGCCTTATTTAATCCCTTTTTTAGATGTCACGGACAACATCGCCCTACTCCCCATGCTGGCCGGTGTGCCCAATAAAGAAGCCCGTGCGCGTGCCCAAGAGCTACTTGAAGCCCTTGACGTGGCATCCCGTGCCCGCGCAATGCCCGCGCAACTTTCAGGTGGTGAGCAACAGCGCGTGGCCATTGCGCGTGGCCTAATTAACCGCCCGCCCGTTATTTTGGCCGATGAACCGACCGCGCCGCTCGACAGCGCCCGCGCACTTGCCGTGATTCGCATTTTGAACGACATGGCGCAGCGCTATCAAACGGCCATCATTGTGGTCACGCATGATGAAAAAATCATTCCCACCTTCAAACGCATCTACCACATCCGCGACGGCGTTACCTTTGAAGAAGCCGGTGAGGGCCGAGCTATTACGTAAACGGCCCTTTGAATGGTTCTAACAGCCGTCATGTCGGAAAGACACCAAGCCGCCGAACCTTTTTCGGGCTCACCTGCCGCTATTAGGCACGGTCGTTATCATAAAACTTCATTCGTTCTAGAAAATAAACGCCCCAAAATCCTTAAAAAAACCGGTGCGCAAGCCACTAATTGCGGGGCCGTGGCCGGTGCTATCGCCATGAATCGGGGCTTCTAGCCAAGCTTATGTTTCCTTGGTAGACGACCCAACTTATCCGCATTTTATCCACAGCTTGCCTGCCTGCTCAAACCCGTCCACACCCCATTAATACACAACATATTGTGCTTTAATAAAAACAATAACACTGCTTTTGGTGGTGAATTCGGGTTGACATTCCCGCTGGTTTATCCAAGAATCATGCAACATAAATTCAAGCGCGCTTAAGTTTTTACCCAAGCCCGCGAACCGCAAACAATGCCCCGACACTCAAAGGATCGCAACACGATGGAAACCATGAACGCCCGCACCGCAAGCCAATCCCAACCCACCGCCTCAAGCGTGATGACACCCTCGGTAAACCCTGCCATCGACACGGCAACCACTATGCCCGGCCAACTGCGCATTATTCGGCGCAACGGCAAAGTGACTGGGTTTGATGAATCAAAAATTAAAGTCGCGATGACCAAAGCATTTTTGGCCGTAGAAGGCGGTGGCGCGGCAGTTTCCATGCGGATTCATGATTTGGTTAATGAGTTATCGGCGCAAATCACCCAAGCACTCTCGCGTCGCATGCCAGGCGGCGGCACGGTGCATATCGAAGATATTCAAGATCAGGTTGAATTAGCGCTCATGCGCGAAGGCCATCACAAGGTAGCACGCGCTTATGTATTGTATCGTGACCAGCAAGCCCAAAAACGCGCGGCCGAACACACGGTAGAAGCCCCTGCCGCGCCTATTATTCATGTCACACATCTGGATGGCAGCCGTGCGCCTCTCGATTTACCCCGCCTGCATGCGCTCGTCGATGAGGCTTGCCGCAACCTTAACGATGTGGATGCTCAGGCTGTTATTGCAGAGACGCTGCGTAATTTATTCGATGGCGTGCCCATTAAAGAAGTCAACACCGCGCTCGTGATGAGTGCGCGCACGTTAATCGAAAGCGACCCCAATTATTCTTTCGTGGCCGCACGTTTGCTGCTCGATAGCATTCGCACCGATGCCCTGCTCTTTCTTAAGCAGCCACAAACGGTCTGCACGCAATCGGAGCTCGCCGATTTATTTACCGAGTACTTTCATGCGTACATCCAAACCGGTATTGAGCATGAGCTCCTTGATCCCACCTTGCGCCAATATGATTTAAAACGCTTGGCTGCGGCAATTGATACGGCTCAAGATCTGCAATTTAGCTATTTAGGCTTGCAAACATTGTTCGATCGGTATTTTTTGCATCAAGATGGGGTGCGGTTTGAGTTACCCCAAGCCTTCTTTATGCGCGTGGCAATGGGGTTGGCTATTAATGAAATCGACCGCGAAGCCCATGCAATCGAGTTCTATAAGCTGCTGTCTTCTTTTGACTTTATGAGCAGCACGCCCACCTTATTTAACTCCGGCACTTTGCGCCCGCAGTTATCATCCTGCTATCTCACCACCGTTCCCGATGATTTAGATGGCATTTTTGGCGCGATTAAAGACAACGCCATGCTCTCCAAATTTGCCGGTGGCTTGGGCAACGATTGGACGCGGGTTCGTGCGCTATCGAGCCATATCAAAGGCACCAACGGAAAATCACAAGGCGTGGTGCCCTTCCTAAAAGTTGCCAATGATACGGCTGTGGCCGTTAACCAAGGTGGCAAGCGCAAGGGTGCCGTGTGCGCCTATCTTGAAACCTGGCATTTGGATATCGAAGAGTTTTTAGATTTACGCAAAAATACCGGCGATGATCGCCGCCGCACCCATGACATGAACACCGCCAACTGGGTGCCCGATCTATTCATGCAACGCGTCATGGAAGAGGCTGAATGGACTTTATTCTCACCCGCAGACTGCCCCGATCTGCACGATTTAACCGGTAAAGCTTTTACTCAAGCCTATCTTGGCTACGAGGCCTTGGTAGACGCAGGTAGCTTCAAAAACTACCGGCGCATTAAAGCCACCAACCTGTGGCGCAAAATGCTGTCGATGCTATTTGAAACCGGCCATCCGTGGATTACGTTCAAAGACCCCTGCAACATTCGCTATACCAACCAGCATGCGGGCGTGGTGCACTCCTCCAATTTGTGCACGGAAATTACCCTGCACACCAACGATCAAGAAATTGCTGTGTGCAACCTGGGTTCCGTTAACCTCGCGCAACACGTTACCGCCGATGGGTTAGATCACGCCAAGCTTGAGCGCACCATCAAAACCGCCATGCGCATGCTCGATAACGTCATCGAATACAATTTTTACGCAGTGCCGCAAGCACGCAATTCCAACCTGCGCCACCGGCCTGTCGGCTTAGGAATTATGGGCTTTCAAGATGCCTTACATATCCAGAAAATCCCATATTCATCCGATGCGGCGGTGCAATTTGCTGACCGTTCCATGGAGGCCGTCAGCTACTTAGCCATTAGCGCTTCGAGTGATTTGGCGGCTGAGCGGGGCAAATATCCCAGTTACGAGGGGTCGTTATGGAGCCGAGGCATTATGCCGATTGACTCCATCGAACTATTGGCCGAAGCGCGTGGCCAATATTTGGTTATGAATCGGGATAGCACGCTCGATTGGGATGCCCTGCGCGCCAAAGTAAAAATACTCGGCATGCGTAACTCAAACACCATGGCCATCGCGCCAACCGCCACAATCTCTAATATTTGCGGGGTCGCGCAATCCATCGAACCCACGTTTGAAAATCTATTTGTTAAATCCAACTTATCGGGCGAGTTCACCGTAATCAACCCCTACCTCGTGCGTGATCTTAAAGCGCTCGGCATTTGGGATGAGGTCATGGTGAACGATCTTAAATATTTTGATGGCAGCGTGCAGCAAATCGACCGCATTCCCGAAACGCTCAAAGCGCTCTATGCAACAGCCTTCGAGGTGGCGCCCAGCTGGTTAATTGAAGCCGGCTCGCGTCGTCAAAAGTGGATTGACCAAGCCCAATCGCTCAACTTGTATTTGGCCGATCCTTCGGGGCCGAAATTAGATCAAATGTACAAAACCGCGTGGTTAGCGGGCTTAAAAACCACCTACTACTTGCGCGCGTCATCGAAAACGCGCGTCGAGAAAACCACCATGACCAAGCTGGATGGTAAATTGCGCGGCGTATCGTCAGATCCAATTATTTCAGCCCTGCCTAAAGCCTGCGCCATTGATGATCCCGGCTGCGAAGCCTGCCAATAACCACTAACCTAATAATAAATAAGGAATAAATTATGTTGAACTGGGATGAAACCGAAGTAATACCCCCCCCCCTGCATGACATGAATGTGGGCGCGCAATCGCAATATGCAGCAAGCCCCGCGCATGATGAAGCGCATACGTTAACGGGCTTAGAAGGCATTGAAACCAACGCAGGCCGCGTGGATGTTTCTGCCAAGCGCATCATCAACGCCACGGCCGATGTGAATCAGCTGTTACCGATGAAATACACTTGGGCTTGGGAAAAATACTTGGCGGGCTGCAATAACCACTGGATGCCAACCGAAGTTTCTATGCAAGCCGACATCGCCTTATGGAAAGGCCGAGAGGGGCTCACCACCGATGAACGCGCCATGATTATGCGCAACTTAGGTTTTTTTGCGACCGCAGAAAGTTTGGTCGCCAACAACATCGTGCTGGCCATCTACAAGCAAGTTACCAACCCAGAATGCCGCCAGTACTTGCTGCGCCAAGCCTTTGAAGAGGCCGTGCACACCCACACCTTCCAATACATTGTCGAAAGCTTGGGGCTGGCCGAAGGCGAGCTGTTCAATATGTATCGTGAAGTACCATCCATTACCGCCAAAGATGCTTGGGCATTGAAATACACCAAAAATCTGGCCGATGGCGATTTTGATACCAGCACAACCGAAGGCGCACAAGATTTTATGCGGGATCTGGTGGCGTTTTATGTGGTATTTGAAGGCATGTGGTTCTACACCGGCTTTGCACAAATTTTATCTTTGGGCCGGCGCAATAAAATGACCGGCATTGCAGAACAATACCAATACATTATGCGCGATGAATCCATCCACATGAATTTTGGCATTGATCTCATCAACCAAATCAAAATTGAAAACCCCCACCTATGGACCGAGCCTTTTAAGGCTGAAGTGAGCACCATGTTGCGTGAAGCCGCAGAACTTGAAGTCGCCTATGCACGCGATACGATGCCGCACGGTTTATTGGGCCTGAATGCAGAAATGTGCGCCGAATATCTACACTTCATCGCTAACCGCCGGTGCAACCAAATCGGGCTGGCGGAATTGTTTCCCGGTGCGGGCAACCCATTCCCGTGGATGAGTGAAGTGATTGACCTTAAAAAAGAAAAAAACTTCTTTGAAACCCGTGTAACCGATTACCAAACAGGCGGCGCCTTGAGCTGGTAGCTGGGCTTAAAACCGCACTTTGCGGCAGCGTCTTGAATTAAAAATTATGCCTAACCGATCGAGTTAGGCATTTTTTTGCGTTGCACGCTCAAGGTTGAAAATTGAGAACGCAATAAAAAACCCTTGATGATAACGAGATCATCAAGGGTTTAGATGTGGTTGCGGGAGTAGGATTTGAACCTACGACCTTCGGGTTATGAGCCCGACGAG
>DZCK01000064.1 GCA_022730245.1 Halothiobacillus neapolitanus | reverse complement strand
GGCACCGTTCAGATGAATTTGCAGCCGATTTCCCTAAAGTCCGACAGGCTCCTAGTGGCACCCAAAATGGCCAAAATCCCCCTAAAAAAGGGGGTGAGAATAAACCATAACGCAATGCCCCAAAATCAACGGAACGCCGCAAATGCTCAGCCAAATTGCGCAAAAAGAGGGTAAAGCGCAGGGGGGCGATTGAAAACGGCGGGAATTTCAGGATGCCCTTGATTGGGCTTAACTCAGCCGCAGGCGAATGAAGTAAAACATAAGCAGCATGAGTGGCCATGCAATAAGATTGCTCAGTGCGCGGGCAAGGTAGTTAAGCACGGTAACGCCATTGCTAATGCCCCCTTGCATCCAAAGCGAAAGCAATAAAAACACGATGCTCAGCCCGGCGATAAATAGCGCTTGTTGAATGGGGCCTGTGACATACAGCATTTGCCGTAACCCTAATACCAAAGCCGCGCTCAAGGTGAAAAGCAGCGCATTCGCCCCGAGTAAACTGACCGTACCCACATCCAACACTAAGCCTAAAGACCAAGCATAAATTAACCCAACCCGCGTGGGTTCTTGAATGCACCAATACAGCACGGTGAGTAATAACCATTGCGGCGCATACTGTTGATACCAATCATTATGCGGGAATAGAGTGAACAGGAGCGCCACAAAACTGGTGCTAATAATCGACAGCCACTCACTGCGCATGGGTCGGTTTTCCATTAGATAAAGGGGGTGCGGTGGCATCGGGCAGGGGTTTGAAGCCCGGTGGCAAGAGCGGGGGTACTGTTAAGGGGTCTTGGGGCTTGCCCGCATTAATTAAGTTAATCAGCGGCTGGCTTTGGGTGGTCGCCGCTTCTGTTGCCCGATTGGGTGGCGGGGGCGCATCAGGCGGATCGGTTAATACCAATACTTCGGTCACCTGATTTAAGTTGGCGACGGGTGTTGCGATGATGTTAATAAAGGCTTGGCTTTTATCATCATGAACTTGGCTAACCCGCGCCACCGGATACCCTTTGGGGAACACGCCATCTAAGCCCGTGGTGGTAAGCAAATCCCCCACTTTTATCGGGTAGCGCTCGGGGATGCGATCCATCGTGAGGGTGTTGCGCTTCCCCGTGCCGTTTAAAATTCCGACAAATCCCGTATCGGCCAAACGCACCGAAAGGGCATGACGACGAGAATCTACCTCAACCACCACAGCTCCGCTTAAGCTGCTGCGTAAAATTTGACCGACAATCCCCTCACCGTCAATGACGGGTTGGCCCGGTTTAACGCCATCATTAATGCCGCGATTAATCGTAAAGCTTTGTTGCTCTGGGCTATCGTTTACCGCGATTAATCGAGCCAGTAGCACATTGGGTACCACGCTATCTTGGCCATGAAGTAATTTTTTTAAATGATTGACTTCATTTTGCAGATCAAAAAATTGCTGCATTTGCCCTTTGAGCAACAAGTTTTCTTGGCGAAGTTGTTCGATGGTGTCGGTTTTTTTAAGATTATCCTGAAACGAGGCACTTAAATTTTGCGCCCATTGCGCGGGCGCTTGAACGAGCCGAGAAATGCCGTCAGTGACACTGCCAATGCCGGTATTGATGCGCGTAGCCCAAAGGCTCCCCGCCCGATCAAGCGCCATAAACAGCACAGACAACAACACAAGGATCATTAATTTAGTGATCCCCGGGCGGTGTGACTCAAATAAGGCCATGAATTTTAAGGCCTAAGTGGGCTATTCAGCAGTGAACAACGTGCTGTGGCGCTGGTCGATCATTTCCAGCACTTTGCCACCACCCCGTGCTACGCAGGTGAGGGGATCATCGGCGATCACTACGGGCAGGCCGGTTTCCTCGCGGATGAGTTTATCAATATCGCGCAAGAGCGCGCCCCCGCCGGTGAGCACAATGCCGCGTTCGGCAATATCGGAGCCTAATTCCGGCGGGGTTTGCTCAAGCGCGGTGCGAACGGCTTGCACAATGCCATAAAGTGGCTCGTTTAAGGCCTCTAAAATTTCATTACTATTGAGGGTGAAGCTGCGCGGCACGCCTTCGGCTAAATTGCGGCCTTTGACATCAATTTCTAGCAGTTCTTTGCCGGGATAGGCCGAACCAATTTCTTTTTTGATGCGTTCGGCGGTGGCCTCACCAATCAAAATGCCGTAATGGCGGCGCACAAACGCAATGATGCTTTCATCGAATTTATCGCCCCCAATGCGCACCGAGGAGGAGTACACAATGCCATCCAGTGAAATAACGCCAACTTCCGAGGTGCCGCCGCCAATATCAACCACCATCGAACCACGGGGTTCATCGACGTTAATACCTGCCCCAATCGCGGCGGCCATGGGTTCTTCGATAATGTAAGCCTTGCGCGCACCGGCGCTCAAAACCGATTCGCGAATGGCGCGCCGTTCTACTTGAGTTGCGCCAACCGGTACGCAGACCAGCACGCGCGGGCTGGGGCGAAACCAATGGTTGGCATGCACCTTCTTGATGAAGTGTTGCAGCATTTTTTCGGTGACGTGAAAGTCGGCGATCACGCCATCGCGCAGCGGGCGCACGGCTTGGATTGATTTTGGCGTGCGCCCCACCATTTGCTTGGCTTCAATGCCATAGGCTTGGATGGCGGTATGGCCGCCTTCATTACGCAAGGCCACAACCGATGGCTCATCGAGCACAATGCCGCGCCCGCTCACATAGATAAGGGTGTTGGCGGTGCCTAAATCGATTGAAAGATCAGTTGAAAAAATGCCACGAAAACGTTTAAACATGTAGGGTATACCGGTATAAAACTTGGGGTGTAATTAAACTAAATTTGCGGTTAAGTATGGTTTTTTCGCAGGAATTTAGCGGATATTGTGTTTGGTTTGCACGCTATGAGCGCGCTTGGTGTTTTGGGCTCGCTGCCATCAAAAGATTGGGTACGATACCAATCGTTGGATTTTCCAGCAAGTCATCCCGGTCAACTTTATGCCTAATCGCTGGGTAACGGGGGGCATTGGGTATTTTTTACTGTGAATTTTCGGAAATTAAGCCGCAGGTTGGGTGGGTTCAGGGTAAAATCAGCCGGGTTTGCCAGAAGTTTTATCAAGCTTTAACACCCATCAGAGCCGCAGTTAATCGGTTTGGGTCTGCGTTATGCGCGTTGAAGTTTTTTAAGACTTTTTTCTATGGGCTTTAAAATTTAAGGTAATTCGTATGTCGCTGAATGCTACGCAACTCAAGCATGTCGCTCATTTATCTCGCATTGCATTAGATGAGGCAAAAATCCCCGCGTTGTTAAATGATTTGAATGCCATTTTGGCTTTTGCCGGGCAATTGCAAGATCCCAAATTAGATGCGCTTACGCCGATGGCGCATCCCTTAGATCAAAGCCAGTTCCTGCGCGCTGATAAGGTAACCGAAGAAAATAACCGCACAGCATTGCAACGGGGCGCGCCAGCGGTTGAACGAGGCTTGTTTTTGGTGCCTAAGGTGATCGAATAACAGCTTTTTGTCGCGCTGGCTTTAGGCTGCGCTCACCCCATGGGTCGCGGGCATTGCCCTGGGATGTCGCGGGTTTGGTATTACGTTTAAAAAATATAGAGAATTTATTGTGTCTTATCATTTAAAAACATTGACTCAATTGCGCGCTGGTTTGGCTTCGCGTGCGTTTTCTGCCCGTGAGTTAACAGCCAGCTTTTTGAACCGGATGGCTGTGCACGATGGCGCGTTAAATAGTTTCATCACCCAAACACCCGAACAGGCTTTGGCCGCTGCCGATTTTGCCGATCAGCGGCTGGCGGCGGGTGAAACAGGCGCATTGCTCGGCATTCCTTACGCACATAAAGATATTTTTTGCACCGCCGGCGTGCGCACCACCTGCGCCTCTAAAATGCTGAGTCATTGGACTGCGCCTTATGATGCTACGGTGCATCAAAAGCTGAATGCGGCGGGCGCTATCCTGCTCGGCAAAACCAATATGGATGAGTTTGCGATGGGCTCATCGAATGAAAACTCCGCCTTTGGCGTGGTTAAAAATCCTTGGGATCATGCGGCGGTGCCGGGCGGCTCATCGGGCGGGTCGGCGGCGGCGGTGGCGGCGCGCTTGGTGCCGATTGCAACGGGTACCGATACCGGCGGTTCGATTCGGCAACCGGCGGCATACTGCGGTATTACGGGCATTAAACCCACCTATGGCCGTGTTTCGCGCTTTGGGATGATTGCTTACGCATCAAGTTTGGATCAAGGCGGGGTGTTGGGGGTATCGGCGGCTGATTGCGCGGTGATGTTGCAGGTGATGGCCGGACACGATGCCCGCGATTCAACCAGCGCCCCCGTGCCCGTGCCCGATTATGTGGCGCAATTAAATCAGCCCATGGCGGGCCTGCGGATTGGCGTGCCGCGCCAATGGTTTACAGAAGGCTTGGCGGTTTCGGTTGCGACTCGTATTGATGATGCCTTGCTTGAACTGGAAGCTTTGGGCGCTACGCGTGTGGAAATTGATTTGCCCGATGCTGAGCTTGCCTTGGCGGCTTATTACTTGATTGCGCCCGCTGAGGCATCTTCGAATTTATCGCGCTTTGATGGCGTGCGCTTTGGTCATCGTTGCGACAATCCGCGTGATTTAAATGATCTGTATGAACGCAGCCGCTCAGAAGGGTTTGGCGCTGAGGTGCAGCGGCGCATTCTGATTGGCACCTACGCGCTTTCGGCGGGTTATTACGATGCGTTTTATGTGCGGGCACAACGGGCGCGTCGGCAAATATCGGCGCATTTTGCGCGTGCCTTTGAATCTTGTGATGTGATTGCAGGCCCGGTTGCCCCCACGGTGGCTTTTGATTTGGGCGCGCACAGTGCGGACCCCGCTACGATGTATCTTGAAGATATTTACACCATTCCGGTGAATTTGGCCGGTTTGCCCGGCATGTCGATTCCGGTGGGTTTTGCCGGTGGCCGCCCGGTGGGGATGCAGTTAATCGGGCCGGCCTTCACAGAGGGTCGCTTGTTGGCCGTAGCGCATCATTATCAGCAGCACACCGATTGGCATCAGCAAATGCCGGCGGCTTATCGCGAGGACGTTGTATGAGTATTCAAGCCGGCTGGGAGGCGGTGATTGGTTTGGAGATTCACACGCAATTAGCCACGCAATCCAAGATATTTTCAGGCGCGGCCACCGCATTTGGTGCCGAGCCCAATAGCCAAGCCTGCGCGGTCGATTTAGGTCTGCCGGGCGTGTTGCCCGTATTAAATGCCGAGGCGGTGCGCATGGCCGCCTTGTTTGGTTTGGCGGTTGGGGCTGAGGTGGCGCTGGAATCGACCTTTGATCGTAAAAATTATTTTTATCCCGATTTACCCAAAGGCTATCAAATCAGCCAGTTGGCGCAGCCAATTGTGGTGGGCGGTACGGTGGCCATTCGTGTGGGCGAGGGGGGCAAGGCGGTTGAAAAAACCATTCATTTAACCCGCGCGCATTTAGAAGAGGATGCGGGCAAAAGTTTGCATGAAGATTTTGCGGGCATGACGGGTATTGATTTAAACCGCGCAGGCACGCCATTAATTGAAATTGTCTCTGAACCGGAAATGAGTTCGGCGGCAGAAGCGGTGGCCTATGCGCGCAAAATTCACGCCATGGTGCAATATTTAGGCATTTGCGATGGCAACATGCAGGAAGGCTCGTTTCGGGTGGATGCCAACGTATCGGTGCGCCGATGCGGCGATACCGCGCTGGGCACGCGCACCGAGGTGAAAAACGTTAACTCATTCCGGTTTTTAGAGCGCGCGATTGATTATGAAATCAATCGGCAAATCGAGTTGATTGAAGACGGCGGGCGCGTGCAGCAGCAAACGCGGTTGTATGATCCCGATAACGATGAAACCCGCATGATGCGCACCAAAGAAGCCGCCGATGATTATCGCTACTTCCCTGATCCTGATTTATTGCCCGTCATCATTGCGCCTGAAACGCTGCGGGCGTGGCAAGCCAGCCTGCCTGAATTACCGGATGCCAAAGCCGCACGGTATCAAGCCAGCTATGGGCTCTCAAATTATGATGCGATGGTGTTAACGAGCGCGAAACAAACGGCCGCGTTCTTTGAGCAAACGCTCGCGGCCATGGGGGCGGCCGGGGATGCCAAGCTGATTGCCAATTGGGTCACCGGCGCCTTAGCCGCTCAGCTCAATAAAGAGGGCTTGGAAATCAACCAAAGCCCGGTTTCGGCTGATTTGCTGGCGCAATTACTTTTGCGCGTGGTGGATAACACACTCTCCAATAAGCTCGCTAAAGAGGTATTTGATGCTTTGTGGGCGGGGGAGGGCACGCCGGATGCCATTATTGATGCGCGCGGCTTGAAGCAAATTACCGATACCGGTGCGATTGAAGTCATGGTGGCGGGCATTTTGGCCGAGCACCCCGATAAAGTGGCCGAATACCGCCGTGGTAAAGACAAATTATTCGGATTTTTTGTGGGCTTGGTTATGAAAGCGGCTAAAGGCAAGGCCAATCCGCAGCAATTAAATGACGTTTTGAAATCAAGCCTTGGCCCTTGTGGCGAGGCTGGCGGTGAAGAAGGTACCCAATGAGTGAATTAACCCCAGATGCCGCCTTAGCCCATGCGGATGAATTGCTGCGTTTTGGCTTGGCTGAGGGCAAAGTGCGGGGGGTGGCGGTGAGCGTGGATGACAGTTGGCAAACCGCTGGCGCCCACCACAATTACCCGCCTGCGGTAGCGCAATTGTTGGGGCAATGCGTGGCGGCGGCGCTCGCTTTGGTGGCTACCTTGAAATTTAATGGCCGGTTAATTATGCAGTTTCGGGGTGATGGGCCGGTTAAGTTGCTCGTGGTGCACGCGCGATCAGATTTAACGTTTCGCGTCACCGCGCAATGGACGGATGCCTTAAACCCAACGGACCTCAATCAAACGCTGCAAACGCTCTTCGGATTGAATCCCACGAGCCCCGGGCATTTGGCCTTAACACTGGAGCCCGATGAAGGCACGCGCTATCAATCACTGGTGCCAATTGAAGGCGAGAGTGTGGCCTCGGCGCTAGAAGGCTATTTTCAGCAATCCGAACAATTGCCCACCCGAATGGTATTGGCGGCAGATGGCGTGCGGGCAGTGGGGATTTTGATTCAGCAAGTGCCCGGTGAGGGCGGCACCCCGATGGTGCGTGCGGCCAATGCCGAGGCGGTTTTTGACCACTTATCGATCATGATGGACACCCTGCTCACACCCAAGGGTTTCGTTGAAGTGCAAGCCACCCCCGTGCCCACGTTATTGCACCGCTTATTTCATCAAGATGCCTTAGTGCTAACTCAAATTAATTCAGTCGGATTTTTTTGTGGGTGCTCGCGCGATGGCGTGGGCGTTATGCTGAAATCACTCGGGCGCGACGAGCTTGGCGCCGCCTTGCGTGATTCAGAGGTACCGGGCTATGTGTCGGTGCGGTGTGAGTTTTGTGGCGCTCAATACAACTATGATGCCGTTGATGTGGAACATTTATTGCAAACACATTCCTTTGCCCCCAGTGATGAAATTCGGCATTGATTCGCCGATTGACAGGAATGCCCCATGAACTCTGACTCACACCACGCGCAGCGTTTAATGGCACTCGATGCCTTATTTTCTGAGGTGCAGATCAACATCTTGGATCGCCAGCACCCGATTAGCGGTTTGCTGCCCGCCAGCACGGCGGTGAATGCCCACGGCGATTACACCGATGCTTGGGTGCGCGATAACGTGTACAGCATTTTGTGCGCCTGGGGTTTGGGCATGGCGTATCGGCGGGTAGATAACGCCGATGCCCGCGCCTATGAATTGGAGCAAGCCACCGTTAAAAATATGCGGGGCTTGCTTATTGCCCTGATGCGCCAGTCGGATCGGGTCGAGCGATTTAAGCGCAGCCAAAAGCCCACCGATGCCCTGCATGCCAAATACGATACCGCGACCGGCCTTGCCGTGGTGGGCGATGATGCTTGGGGGCATTTGCAGCTGGATGCCACCTCGTTATTTGTGCTCATGTTGGTGCAAATGACCTTAAGCGGCTTGCGCATTATTGCCAGTCGGGATGAAGTGGATTTTATCCAAAATATCGTCTGGTACCTTTCCCGTGCGTATGCCACGCCCGATTACGGCATCTGGGAGCGGGGTAACAAAATTAATCATGGCCAGCGCGAGCTCAATGCAAGCTCGCTTGGCATGGTGTTGGCGGCGTTGCAGGCGGTCAATGGCTTTGATTTGTTCGGCGGTGATGGCGATGATGCCAGCCGTGTGTTTGTGCTGGCGGATGATATTGCGCGTACCGAAATGACGCTGAACGCCCTTTTACCGCGCGAATCGGGCTCAAAAGAGGTGGATGCTGCCCTATTATCAGTGATTGGGTTCCCCGCCTTTGCGGTGCGCGATGCCGATCAAGTTAAAACCGTCGATGCCGCCATCCGGGGTAAATTAATTGGCCGCTATGGTTGCAAACGATTTCTGCGTGATGGCCATCAAACAACGCTAGAAGATGAGCATAAACTGCATTACGAGCCCGATGAACTGGAAAAGTTTGCCAACATCGAATCAGAATGGCCGTTATTTTTTACCTATCAGCTCATCAATCATCTGTTTGCGGGAAATCACGCGGCCGCTCTGGCGGTGAATCAGCAATTGCAGCGTGTCGCTCTGCCGCGCGCGGGGCAATTTTTATTGCCCGAGCTTTATTTTGTGAATGCCGATGATGTGGCTGAAGAACGGCGTAATCCAGGCAGTGCCGAGCGCAGCCCGAACGATAACCAACCCCTAGTTTGGGCGCAAAGCTTATGGATTTTGGGGCGCTTGCTGTTGATGGATGCCATTGGCGTGCATGATCTGGACCCCGTTAACCGGCGGCATCATGCGGGTGGGCAGGCAATTACTCGGGCCGTATCGGTGGCGCTCATCGCCGAAACCCCCGCCGTAGATGCCGCGCTAACGGGCATGGGTTCGCATTTGCATGCCGTGCTGGGGCAATCTCGCATTCGCGTGGGCTCGGTGCGCGCCTTGGTTGAAAACTTGGTGGACTTAGGTGCCAATGCACGCCTAGGGTTAACAGGGCGGCCACGGCGGCGTGTGCTGGGTTTAAGCACCGCCAAAGTGTATGAGATCGGCGGCGAGCAATGGCTGATTGTGCCGCAGCTCTTTGATACTGATGACTTTTACCTCACCCAAGATTTGGCACTATTGGTGCAAGAATTGCGCTCGACCATTGCCTATCTGCATCGATACTGGCAGCAACCGGGGCGGCCGATTCTCACCATTATGATTAGCGAATGGATGTTGCCATCGCCTGATTTTGTGGTTTTGCTGAGTTTTTTGCGTGATGAACTCATGCGCGGCACGGTGGCCGGTGTGCCGGTGCATTTAGATCGGGTGGAATCGCTCGTGACCCGCGCGCATCACGTAAGGCTACCGGGCGAGATGATGGGCTGGGCTCTGCGCGCGCCTTTGCGCCCAGTTCAGATGAGTGCCGAGCCCGATGCATCCCGCGTTCATGTGCAAGAATCCGATTCTGATGCCACCCTCATGGTGCGGCTTGCCACCACGTTGGATATGACGCAGCGGCTCAGCCTTTTAACGGAATTGGTGCGCCGGCATGGCGGCCACGCGCATGCCTTGGGTGATGGAACCGGACGCACAACGCCGCTCACCGAGTTGCTAGAAGGCGTATTTCGCCAAGCTCAACAAGCGCGGGCTTGGGGTGTTATGCGCCGCACGGCTGAGCTTTTGGGCAAAGTCGATGCCTATCTTGAAGTCGCGCTCATGGATTTACTGGTGCGGCAAAAGCGGCTGGCGGTCGGCCGCTCTTACACGAGTAAG
>DZCK01000186.1 GCA_022730245.1 Halothiobacillus neapolitanus | reverse complement strand
TTGCAGCCGTGGCAGGCGCTGATGCGACGAGCCGCTAAAGCTGATGCGGTATATCTCTTGGGGGATTTATTCGATTATTGGGTGGGTGACGATCAACCCATTCCGGCAGAAATTGGGGCGGCACTCGATCAACTGGCCGCCCTGACCTGCCCCAAATTTTTTCTCAGTGGGAACCGAGATTTTCTCATCGGCCAAGCCTTGCTCGATCGCATTGGCGCAAAACCCCTGCCCGATGTGGCCAGCTTATCGCTTAATAATCAAAAGCTTGTTTTATGCCATGGCGATACCTTATGCACCGACGATGTGGCGTATCAAGCTATGCGCCAGCAGCTTCGCTCCCCCGCATTTCGGTGCGATTTCTTAAGCAAGCCGTTAGATGAGCGCCTCGCCATTGCGATGAGTTTACGCGCGAAAAGTCGTACCGAATCCAGCAGCAAGCCTGAAGACATTATGGATGTTAATCCTGCCGCCGTTCGGGCTCTGCTTCAGGCAGAAGAGGCTGCCATCTTGCTGCATGGCCACACGCATCGCCCCGCTATTCATCGTGAGGCATCAAACATCACCCGCATCGTAACGGGCGATTGGGGCGAAAAGGGTTGGCTTATTGCCATTACGCCTGAAAAAATAACGCTTGAGCGTTTTAATAATGAGATGACCGAAATTGTCGATAC
Source organism: Halothiobacillus neapolitanus (assembly GCA_022730245.1). Taxonomy (GTDB): domain Bacteria; phylum Pseudomonadota; class Gammaproteobacteria; order Halothiobacillales; family Halothiobacillaceae; genus Halothiobacillus; species Halothiobacillus neapolitanus_A. Next base: position 1,472 of record DZCK01000186.1, on the reverse strand, counting down.
ACTGGAACGCGCCGCCTAACCATTCCTAAGGACAGCCCCATGACACTCCCCCTGCTCCTCACCTGGATGCGAATTGCTGCCATTCCTGTTTTGGTGCTGATATTTTTATTTCTACCCATCGATTTGGCACGGCCGCTGTCCGCATGGATTTTTGGTCTGGCCTCTGCCACCGATTTTCTGGATGGCTATTTAGCGCGCCGCTGGAATCAACAAACCTCGTTTGGTGCGTTTCTTGACCCCGTTGCCGATAAGTTAATCGTGGCGGCGGCGTTGATTTTGCTGGTACACGCCAATGGCGATACGCTTATTGTGCTGGCGACGATTGTGATTATTGGCCGCGAGATTTTTGTCTCCGCCCTGCGCGAATGGATGGCCGAATCGGGGAATCGCGCTGCCGTTGCCGTCTCCCAAATTGGCAAGCTTAAAACCGTGGCGCAAATGTTTGCCATTATGTTTATGTTGCAGTGGTTTCCCCTGTGGGGGGGGGTGCCCGTGTTTGAGATTGGCTACTGGCTCTTAATGGCAGCAGCCGTGCTGACTCTCGTGTCTGGTGCGCTCTATGGTGTGGCGGCTTGGCGCGCGGTTAAAGCGCGCCGGCTTGTGCGCTAAGTTTATCTTAATGTGGTGGATACCCATCCGCGTGATTCGCCTCCAATGGCATCTGGCGCAAGGCATTTGGTTAACCGCCCGTGCGCCCCATGCCCCGCCCGCCGTGCATGCCCAACGCGTTCAAAACTGGTTGGCGCAGGTGCTCATCATATTAAATGTCCAAACGGTGCTTGAAGGCGACCGCCCCACGCCGTGTGGTCAGCTATGGCTGGCAAACCACGTAAGCTGGCTTGATATCCCGCTACTGGGCGGGCTTTTGCCCCACACCGTGTTCCTCTCCAAAGCAGAAATTCGCCATTGGCCATTGATTGGCCGCTTGGCCACCCATGCGGGCACCCTATTTATGACGCGGGGCGCAGGCAGTCGCGGCGCGCACATTGCCCTCACAGAAGGCTTAAAGCGCCATCAACAAGTGGTTATTTTCCCAGAGGGCACCACCACGGTGGGGCTTGAGGTTAAGCGCTTTCATGCCCGATTAATTCAACCGGCGCTGGATGCGCCAGCCCCCGTGCAGCCGGTGGCGTTGCGCTATCTCACCGCTGATGGCGAGCTCGATCGTAGCGCGGCTTATATTGACGATGACAGCCTTTTAATTTCGCTCTGGCGTATTTTGCGGGCTAAAAAAATGCACGTGCGGGTACGGTTTTTAGAATGTATTCCCGTGCAGCCCATCGGCGCGGCAGAACCCACCCCCGCCTTAAATCGCGATGCCATTGCCCGCTTGGCCGAACAGCGCGTTCGTCTCGCCCTAAAACAGTGGGATTCAGCCTAAGGAACCTCTGATTGAATCCTTCGTGGCCGAGACGGCCTTTTGAGGGATGAGTCGCAAGGCGCGGTGCGAAACGAATGGTTATTCCATTCGT
>DZCK01000185.1 GCA_022730245.1 Halothiobacillus neapolitanus | reverse complement strand
CGGTACAGTTCTTGCGCGCCGCTGGTGCCCGCGCCAGCGGACAACTGCCCGGGTTGATCGAGCGTCAACGAGAGCGGCTGACCCACCGCACCCTGCCCCGCTGCCGCGCGCAACGCATCGTTAAACGATAAATCGCGCGCCTTGTAATTGGGCGTATCGCTATTGGCGATATTCGAAGCCAAAACACCCATGCGCTGGGAGCGATACGCCAAAGCGTCCCCGTGGATACCAAATAATTGATCGCTCATAACCCACCTCATCAAATAGATCGTGAGCAATGCAAAGCGATAACCGTGCCAACACCCTCACGCCCCACTCAAAAAAGCCCTTTTGGCTTAAAAAAGCCGCACGCGTGACCTACTCGATAGATATTGTTATTCACCATCACAAAAATTTGGCTACACTGTCAGCCTGTTTGGCTACCCATAGACACCTAATTGAACGATATTCATCTTGGCGCGCTGTTTGCCGCGCTCATAGCGCTTGTTTTATTGTCGGCATTTTTCTCAAGCTCAGAGACAGCCCTCATATCGCTCAATCGGTACCGATTGCGGCACCTAGCCAAGCGCGGCCACGGGGGTGCCATTCGCGCGCAAAAGCTCCTTGAAAAACCCGATCAACTCCTAGGCTTAATTTTATTTGGCAACACCTTTGCCAATATTTTGGTGTCCTCCTTAGCCACCATTATTGGGCTGCGTCTCTTTGGCGATAGCGGTATTGCCATTGCCACGGGCGCGTTAACACTCGTGTTATTAATTTTTGGTGAAGTGGCACCCAAAACCGCCGCCGCTACCGCACCAGAACCTATCGCCTGGCCCGCTGCGTACATTTACACTTTTGTGATGCCATTGGTATTACCCTTGGTTCGCCTCATTGGTTTGCTCGCCAATGGCCTGCTCAAACTCCTGGGATTTAATACCCAAAGGCAACGATCGCATGGGTTAACTGCCGCCGAGTTACAAACGCTGGTGCGCGAATCGAGCCAACACCTGCCCGAGCAAAACGTCAATTTACTGCTGTCGGTGCTCGAGCTTGAGCAAGCGCAGGTGGAAGACATCATGATCCCGCGTTCAGAAATTTCGGGCATTGATTTAGATGAACCGTGGGACAACGTACTCGCCCAGCTCAAATCTGTCAGTTACAGCCGCGTGCCTGTATTTAATGGTTCAATTGAAAACACGGTAGGCGTCATCAATGTGCGGCGTTTATTTGGCCCGCTCATGGATAACACCCTCACCTTAAGCAAACTCAAGCGCCTGCTGCGCGAACCGTATTATGTTCCCGAAGGCACAGCGCTCACCACGCAATTACTTAATTTTCAAACCGAAAACCGGCGCTCCGCGTTAGTTGTCGATGAATATGGTGATGTGCAAGGCTTGGTGACGCTTGAAGATATTCTTGAGGAAATCGTCGGCGACTTCACCACCTCCCCTCTACCCGAAAACAACGACATCGTCGCCGAAGAAGAGGGTAGTTTTATCTTGCGCGGCAATATACCCATCCGTGAAATCAACCGCGAATTAGCCATTGATCTGCCCACCACCGATGCCAGCACCTTAAATGGCCTTATTATCGAAGCGCTTGAAACCTTACCCACGCAAGGCGCCTGCATCACGATTGCGAATGTGCAAATTGATGTGCTCAGCGTGCAAAATCATGCCGTAGATACCGCGAGATTACGTTTTATTGAACCGGGCAATGAGCTAACCCCCAAGAGCCCTACGCATGGCGCGAGCTAAAGAAAAATCAGCCTATGTGTGCCAAGAATGCGGGGCCGATTTCCCCAAATGGGCGGGGCGCTGCACGGAATGCAATGCCTGGAATAGCCTCACTGAAATTCGCCTGCCGACCACCGCCGCCGCCCACACAGCCGGTGTTAGTGGTTACGCGGGCGGCAACCCCCAAATCACCCTGCTCTCTGAGGTGCGCATCAGTGAAACCCCGCGTGAATCCACGGGGCTAGATGAACTCGATCGAGTGCTCGGCGGCGGCCTCGTTGAAGGCTCAGTCATATTAATTGGCGGAGATCCGGGCATCGGTAAATCCACCCTGCTGCTGCAAACCTTGCTCTTACTGCAAGCGCGCATGCCGTGTTTATACGTTACGGGTGAAGAATCGTTGCAGCAAGTGGCATTACGTGCCCAGCGGCTA
>DZCK01000063.1 GCA_022730245.1 Halothiobacillus neapolitanus | reverse complement strand
ACCCAAACACCAACCCGCCCATCCACAACCTAACCAGCCAAAACGGGCTTACCCTCGAGGCAACCATCGACGCGCTCTACCACGCGGATAATGGTGAACACGCCCGTTTGATTTTTATCGAAGGCAAATTGCACTCAAGCAAGGCCCCCAGCACAGAATCCATTCATTGGGAAAAATGCGCACCCCATTGGCCAAGCCACCTCAGCGCACAACTCATAGGCAAGCCCGTGCACACCTACCTCATCGGCCAAACTGGCACCGTATGCCTTGCCCCCGTGGCAGAACACGAGGCACGCCAACACCTCATCAAACTCCTAAATGCCTGGTTCGATGCCGCCCAAGGCCCCTACCCCATCGCATGTAAAACCGCATTCTGCTGGCTGGAAAATCAAAACCTAGACCCAGACGCCGCACTCGATAAAGCAAAAACCTGTTTTCTAGGCAGTTATAACGCCCCAGGCGAAAGAGAAAACGATGACATCCTAGCGCGAACCTGGCCCGACTTTAATGCGCTCACCACCACCCCATCCACTCAAAATCAAACCTTTACCGCGCTCTGCCAACAGCTCTACCAGCCCATACAACTCAGCCTACAAAAAAATGAGCCAACCCCGAACGCCCATTAAATTGCAGGCAAAAAAAACCGTCTTAATATTCCAAAATATTAAGACGGCACAACACCCCCAGCCGACACAGCTCGGGAAATATTTAACTCAAATTACTTACCGTAGGCCAAATCCGCACGGCGATTTTTCGCCCAGGCCGCTTCATTGTTGCCTTCAACCGCAGGGCGCTCTTCGCCATAGCTCACCACATCAACTTGTGCTGGCGTGACACCATCAGCAAGCAAAGTATCACGCACCGCAACGGCCCGCTTTTCGCCCAAAGCAATGTTGTACTCGCGGCTACCACGATTATCCGTGTTCCCTTCAACCAACACATGACGCTGAGCATTCGCTTTCAAAAAATCCGCATTTTGCTGCAGCATAGGGCGGTAAGAAGAATCCACACTGTACTTATCAAAACCAAAATAAACCGTTGCCGCCATGCCCGCTGGCGCGTTCGCATACAAGGTTGCCTCGTCCATACCAGAACCACTGGCGCCCGATGCGTCAGCGCCATTGGTCGCACCGCCAGTCGCATCAACCGGCTTAGTTGGTGTAGAGCTACACGCAGCCAAGGACAACGCCAAAACACCCAAAGAAATTACTGTTAAAGCACGCATAATATATCCCCAATTAAAGAAGCCATGAATGAGAAAAAACTCCCCTGCAATTTACCATAAGGCCAGCTTTTGAAGCGAAGAATCCATCAACATTTTTGTCATAATTGCAACATGAAGCTTAAAAACAACATCCATAAAATACAAAAAATTCATAAAAAGAGTTGACAACCCCGCAAGTAATCTAGAGAATTCGCCTCCTTCGCGGAGGGTTGGCAGAGCGGTTGAATGCACCGGTCTTGAAAACCGGCAAGGGTTTATCCCCTTCCAGGGTTCGAATCCCTGATCCTCCGCCACCAATTTTAATTAAACCCATGATTTAATGGGCTTTTTTGCTTTAAGCGCCTTGGCCGCCCCCACTTTAGCCCCCTTTTTGTTCATGCGCGCAGAGGGGACGATACATTCCAATCATCCAATCTGATCTCTGGCGGCTCCCGTGGACGAATTGAACGGATTTGGCGCGCAAGGATGCCGCCATCTCGGCAAACTTTCTGCCGAACATCCTGCTCTGTGTCGAAACTACTTGACGTGGGTACCTCTGCCTCTGTGGTCTGTGCGAACCAATTGCCGCGTGCTGACACGGACGGCATGGGCAAGCTGAAGCTCGATAACCTCCGACCGAATGCCATGCACCTCTTCAAGTACTGTACGCGCTATGACTCTAAAGCCATGTGCGGTGATCCCCTTTGTATCCACACCTAAGCGCTTCAGAGCGGCGTTGATTATGTTATCTGACATGCACTGGGCATCGCTTCGGGCGCTGGGAAATACACAGCGGGTATGGCCGGTAAGGGCTGCAATTCACGCAAGGTTTTCATCACCTGATGTGCCAACGGGACAATGTGATCCTGATTGGTTTTGAGGGTGGTATAACGCCATTCACTGGCTTCCCAATCAATATTGCGCCCATTCCATTGTTCGAACCCCACCGTCAAAGTTACCGCCAGAAACCGCTGGCTGTAAAGGAATCTTTCCGGACGCTATGGGCGTAAAAAAACCCGCAAACCTAGGTTTAATGCGGGTTTAGTTAAGATTTTAGGACTGTATGAAACGGTAAAAAATCATCAAATGGTGCCCGGAGCCGGAATCGAACCGGCACGGACGGTTAAGTCCGAGGGATTTTAAGTCCCTTGTGTCTACCAGTTTCACCACCCGGGCAGGCGGCGCATTGTACTGAAGTTTTTTGCACGATGGTAGGGGTTTTGTCATAAAAAACGCCATTCACACAAAACCGATGCATCAAGCGGGGCAGGAGGCCGCCGCTTTTAGCTCTTCATTACCGAAGATGGGCTTATTAATTATGGACTTATTCTTGGGTTGCGGTTAAATCTTCTACCCGTTGGAAGCCTCGGGGTAATAGGCGGCCACGGCTGGCGCGTGCGCCGCAATAGTTTTCAAAATCGATGCCCCGCAATGTGACGGATCGTGCGCCGGATTGAATTTTCAAGCTGTCATTTGCGTTTAGGGCGCAGCTGGCAATGACGTGGGCGCCGGCTTTAAGGCCAATAAGCTTATTACCGCGTCCTTTGGTTAGTTTGGGAATATCGCCCACCTCGATAATAAGGACATGGCCATCGCTGGTGGCCAGTGCAAGGCGGGTGGCGGCTGAATTTAGGCGAAGGGGGGCACCCAATGTGGCGCCAGCTTGCAGGCTGAGAATGAGTTTGCCCGCACGTTGGCGGCTGATTAACTCTGAATAGGGCACGATAAAACCATAGCCGGTAGATTGAAACAGCAGCACGGTATCGGCTTCATCGGCAATGAGTAATTGGGTGAATTGGGCGCCGGTGGGGGGGCTTAGGCGCCCGGTTAAGGGCTCACCTTGCCCACGCGCTGAAGGCAGGCTGTGCGCAGGAAGTGCGTAGGCGCGGCCGGTATCATCAAATAGCACGGCGGTTTGGGTGGATTTACCCAGCCCATGGGCAAGATACGCATCACCCGCTTTGTAGGATAACCCGAGCGGATCGACATCGTGGCCTTTGGCGGCGCGAATCCAGCCATTTTGGCTTAAGACAATGGTGACAGGTTCGCTGGTTATAAGGGCCGATTCATTGAGGGCTTGGGCGGCATCACGCGTGACCAGCCGCGAGCGGCGATTATCGCCGTAGAGTTTGGCATCGGCTTGGAGTTCATCGCGCAATAGCCCTTTTAGGGCGGTTTCATCGGCCAGTAAGGCGCGAATGTGTGCGGCTTCGGCTCGCAGGCCTTCTTGTTCTTGGCGCAGGGCAATTTCTTCGAGCTTGGCCAGTTGGCGCAGGCGGATTTCTAAGATGGCTTCGGCTTGTCGCTCGGTGAGGCCGAACCGGGCGATGAGCGCGGGTTTGGGTTCATCGGCCTCGCGGATAATGGCAATTACTTCATCAATATTTAAAAAGGCGATCAGCAAGCCTGCCAATACTTCGAGCCGCAATTCAAGTTTTGCCAGCCGCCAGTTAAGCCTGCGGGTGACGGTTTGTTGGCGAAATATCAGCCATTCGGCTAGGAGCTCTTTTAAATTCATGACGCGAGGGCGGCCATCTAAGGCAATCACGTTCATGTTGATGCGGTAGCTTTTTTCTAAATCGGTGGTGGCAAATAAATGCGCCATGAGAGCATCGGTATCCACTTGCCGGCTTCGCGGGATAATGACGAGCCGCGTGGGGGCTTCATGATCCGATTCATCGCGTAAATCGCTCACCATGGGCAGCTTTTTCGCGTTCATTTGCCCGGCGATTTGCTCCAGAATTTTGCTACCCGATACTTGAAACGGTAGGGCGGTGATAACAATTTCACCCTGCTCGATCTCGAATCGGGCGCGCTGACGAACCGAGCCAATCCCCGTTCGATACATCTGCATAATTTCATCGGGCGGGGTAATAATTTCGGCTTCCGTCGGGAAATCGGGTGCCCGCACATGGCGGCATAAATCGTCAACTGTGCTCTCAGGGTTATCTAATAAGTGCACTGTGGCGCTCACCACTTCACGCAGGTTATGCGGCGGAATATCGGTGGAAAGCCCTACGGCAATACCCATGCCGCCATTTAATAATACGTTAGGCAAACGCGCGGGTAGGAGAACGGGTTCCTCTAGGGTGCCATCAAAATTGGGCTGCCAATCGACGGTGCCAAGCTCGGTTTCAGCCAGCAAATTATTGGCGTAGGCGGTGAGCCGGGACTCGGTATAGCGCATGGCGGCGAACGATTTGGGATCATCCGGTGAGCCGAAGTTGCCTTGGCCATCAATGAGCGGATAACGATAAGAGAAGGGCTGCGCCATTAAAACCATGGCTTCATAGCAAGCCGAATCGCCATGGGGATGGAATTTACCAATCACATCACCCACGGTGCGCGCTGATTTTTTATGCTTGGCGCCCGCACTAAGCCCAAGCTCGCTCATGGCATAAATAATGCGCCGCTGCACGGGTTTAAGCCCATCGCACACATTGGGTAAGGCGCGATCCAAAATCACATACATGGCGTAATTAAGGTAGGCCTGCTCTGAGAATTGGGCAATCGAGCGCCGCTCAAAACTATCGGTACCACTTAATTGGCTAAGATTTTTTATCGGAGGCAATTCATCAAAACTCATGAAAAATCCATCTATTTTAGTCGTTAGCGGGTGATGCGGCGGGCGGGGTTAAATCGGCGCAGCGCCCAAAAGCCCAAGCCACTAAAGAGTAAGGGCGGTAACGCGGCGCTTAAAAACGGCACCCATGCGTGCCGCGCCCCATAAACCGGCGCAAATGCCGAAACAATTTGCACCAGCGTTAAGTACACCACACCGAGCACAATGGCAATAAAAAGCCAGCGCCCTGCCCCACCGCCACGCTGGGGGGCAAATACAAAAGGCAAGGTCACAAACAGCATCACCAGCACCGAAATGGGCGCAAACACCCGCGCCCATAACGCGGCGGTATAAACCGAGGCATCCAGTTGATTTTGATTCAAATAATGCACATAAGCGCTTAATTGCAAAATGTTCATATGGCGGGGGTTGAGCACCGCAATATTCAATATTTTTTGTGAAAACAAGCGTACATGCGCGCGAATAGGTTCGCTTTTAACCAAAACCGCACCGCCGGGCGGATCGGTTGATAACGTGGATTCACGCACATCATACAAGCGCCATAAATCACCGCCTTCGCTTAAGGCATAGCGCGCGGTCATGATGCGATCAGGCAAACTTTGGGCATTAATTGTAAATACCCGCACCTCATTCAAACGCCCGCCCACTAAAGCCTGTCGCACGTTGATAAACCGATCACCATCGCGCAGCCATAGCCCTGATTTAAGATTCACACTCACGCCGCTGCCACGAGCCTCGGCGCGCATTTGATTGGCTTTTTCTTGGCCCCAGGCGCCGATGGTTTCACCCATCAGCATGCCGAGTAGGGCCAAAATAACCCCAGCCAATAATACCGGGCGCGCTAAACGCAACATCGACATCCCCGAGGCACGCATCACGGTCAGTTCAGAATGCGCCGCCAACCCACCCAAACCCAAAAGCCCCCCCACCAGCACCGCCGCAGGATAAAAATCATAGAGATAACCCGGCACGGTGAGCAACACAAACGTCAGGGCATCCATGACGCTATAAGTTGCATCCACTTTGGGTAATTCATCAATGGCGCCGAATATAAGAATGAGCAGCCCAAAGGCCGCCGTCGATGCTAAACCACCCAGCACCACCACCCGAATGAGGTACCGATCAAGCAACCCCATTAGTGCGCCTCGCGCCGCAAACGCGGTGATAACTGGCGCCGCCCATAGGCGCTAAGCCGCCGCCCACCGCCATTCGCTAACCACAGCACGCCAAGCCACAAGGCAATAAATAAGCCGTGGCTAATCACCAAGCCCTGCATTAAATTTAAATCGCCGGTTTTGATAAAATTTTGCGTCATTGCAATCACATTAAAATAAATGGCATAAATCAGAAATGCCCAAAATAGCCGCCCATACCGCCCCGAGCGCGGTCGAGACTGTGCCAAAGGCACCGCAATCAGTGCCAAAATTAATACGGAGATTGCTTGAGATAAGCGATAAAAAAATTCGGCCTGATCGCCCGGCAGCGGCGAGCGCAACAAATCTAAAGAAGATTTTTGATTTTCCGCCGTTGTGACCGGGCGATCGCCCCCGGGCACTAACAGTTCATGCGTTTGATAATCAATCACGGTCCAATCCGGCTCGCCGGCCACCCCTTGAATGCGCCGCCCCTGCTCTAACACCACATAACGATGGCCTTGTTCATCTTGGATTAGTTTGCCAAACGGTGCCATTTCAACCCCGGGCTTTTGGCCTGCGTTCCCCGCGCTTGGGGCCTGCGCTGGGGTTTGGCTATTAGCGGCGGTGTTGGCATGATTGGCGATCGATTTTTTTAACGGCTCATTGAAGGCAAAAATATCGGCATAACCCTCTTTAACTTTGCTCCCCACATACAAAACCGCCTTGCCCGACGGGTCTTCAATAAAACGGCCTACGGGAAGCTGATCGCCAATTTGCGCATTACGCGCGGCTTGCAGCATTTGCGTTTGCATTTGTTGCAGCCCCGGATAAATCACAAGCGAAATACTCGCTGTGAGCAAGCTTACGGGGAAGGCTAACCACAAAACCGCTCGACTCAAATGAGCGAGGCTAAAACCACAAGAACGGAGCACGGTAAGCTCTGAATCGCGGCTCATGCGGCCAAGCGCAAACATTAAACCAATAAACAAACCCACCGGCAGCACATAAATCAAAAGCTTGACGGCATTAAACCCCATCAATGCGGGTATTAGGCTGGTCGGCAATGTGCCATCAGCCGCTTGTGCCAATACCCGGGCGAGTAAATTCGCCAGCATGATGAGCAGCAAGGTGGTAGCAACCCCTGCCGTGGCGTACAGCGATTCACGCACCACATACCGGGTTAGAATCCGCATGAGTTTAGCCGTTTAAGTGCTTGGCAATTAAGCCATATTTAAGCCTATCACCATAAACTTCAGAGCCTTCAGGCAACTTGATGCGCACCTGATACCCGCCCCCCGGCGCCTCGATCATATCGGCGCCTTCTAGCGTTTGCATCTGCGAAATGGCGTCGATCACATTGCCATCCGGCAGCATAAAGGTCACGTTATCGCCCACAGCGAGTTTATTTTTAATGGCCACCTCCGCCCACTGCCCTTGCACGGCGGTAATTTCACCCACAAATTGCTGCTCACGGTGCTTGGATACGCCCTCAAGGTAATTTTGATATTCCTTCGTGTGATGACGCTCAAAGAAGCCATCGGTATAACCGCGATGCGCGAGATTATCGAGCTCGGCGATGAGCGAAGGGTCAAACGGCTTACCCGCCACCGCATCGTCAATCGCGCGGCGATATACCTGCGCGGTGCGCGCCACGTAGTAATGCGACTTGGTGCGGCCTTCGATTTTAAGGCAATCGACCCCAATGCGCGCCAAGGCTTGCACGTGCTCTACCGCACGCAAGTCTTTGGAATTTAAGATATAAGTGCCGTGCTCATCTTCCTCGATCGGCATCAGCTCACCGGGGCGATTGGGTTCCTCGATGAAATACACATTATCGGCCTTGGGGTGGCGCGTATCACTGCCTGTGGGGCCAAAGCTGCCCGCTTCTCCGCCCGATAAATCAAAGCCCTCAAGCCCTGCCGAACCCACGGCCTCTAAGGGCAAAATATCGGCCTCATTCGGGCGATACACCCCTGCAATGTCCTCGGATGCGGCCTCGGTTTTATATTCCCACCGGCAAGAATTGGTGCAGGTACCTTGGTTCGGATCGCGGTGATTAAAATAGCCCGACAGCAAGCAGCGCCCCGAATAGGCGATGCACAGCGCGCCATGCACGAACACTTCCAGCTCCATATCGGGGCAGTTATCGCGAATTTCAGAAATTTCATCCAAGGATAATTCCCGCGATAAAATGACCCGCGAAATCCCTGCGTTTTTCCAAAACTGCACGGTAGCCCAGTTAACGGTATTGGCTTGCACGGAGAGATGAATCGGCATATCCGGCCATTGCTTGCGCACCATCATAATTAAGCCCGGGTCGGCCATAATTAACGAATCGGGCTGCATTTCAACCAGCGGCGTCATATCTTTAATAAAAGTTTTAAGCTTGCTGTTATGCGGTGATAAATTTACCGTCATAAAGAATTTTTTACCGGCGGCATGCGCCTCATCAATGCCGATACGCAGGTTATCTTCGAGAAAGTCGTTGTTACGCACCCGCAAGCTATAACGCGGCATACCGGCATAAATCGCATCGGCACCATAGGCAAACGCATAGCGCATCGATTTGAGCGTACCGGCCGGCGACAATAATTCTGGGGCTTTCATGAACAACGACCTTTCACAAGAAAATAGTCGGGTATTGTAGCCTGTTGTGACCGGCGCACTGGCATGAACCGATAAATTCTTGCCAAACAAGCACCGAGTTTGAAGAGACGCTAGCGGTTTTCGATTTGGACGTGGGCTTCTTGCTCAATTTGGCTAAACACATCGAAAAGCTGTTGGCTATTTTGCTCGGACTGCGCAAAGTACGACAAAATTGATTTTTGAATCGCGGGGCTGTTAACCCAATCCGATTCACTGGCCAATTTCAAGGCCGATTGCACAGATAAATGCACCGATTCGTGCGGTTTAACTAACAACTTGTAGCTGGGCAAATGCTTGAAATACGTGGCGCCATCACCCGTGTCGTACCACTTGCCTAGGCGACATTGATGGTGATCCACATCAATCGCTTGCGCCTCACCCGATTGCATGCCCTTATCAAAGGCCATATAGCCATTTTGTTTGAAAATCATATGATCCACTTTAATCGTGGAGGCAAAACTACTAATTTTAACTTTTTGAATCGATTTGTTGGCGACAACGGTTTCACGCACAAATTGATCAAACGTTGTCTCGAGTTCCTGAAGATTCACACTGAGCGTGTCGGCGTTTTTACTCAGTTCAGTCTGATTAATTAAAATTTGCTCAGAGCTTTGCCTAAATTGCAGCACGATGGATCTGATTTCGTCGGTTGCGCCCTTCGTTTTATTGGCAAGGCTGCGAACCTCATCGGCCACCACCGCAAACCCTCGCCCATGCTCCCCCGCGCGGGCAGCCTCTATCGCGGCATTCAAGGCGAGTAGATTAGTTTGATCGGCAATTTGGCCAATTAAGTTCAACACATTCGTAATTTCACGGCTGGTTTGCGCCATATCTTGAACAGAACTATTGGCCTGCATGGTTAAATCACGCGTGTGGCTAAACGTGGATTGAATCGTCTTCATATTCGATTGCCCTTGCAGCGCGCCTTGCGTCACAATCGAAGTGACTTGTTCAATTTTTATAATTTCATCACCCACGCGCATAGAATCCCGCTGCGCTAATAATAGATTCTGTTTAATTTGCTCTGAATTTAACTCTTGAATTGCCGCCAACAAATCATTCTTTAACTTAAGCTGCTGATTTGAGCGCGTCACTTCAAGCCCTTTATTAAAATGCTCTAATGATTGACGCATAATGCCATGTTGACCCTGCACCTGAGCCATGCGGCCATATTGGCCTTGAGTCATGCGATCGAATACGGTATCCACCTCACGGAAATAGGTTTCGAGTTGATCGAACATCGAGTTGAGTTCCCAAGCCGCTTGGCCTACTTCGCCCTGCCTTGGAATATTGGTAATACGCGCTTTAAACTCACCGCGCTGAGCGGCAGATAATTGATCGCGCATGGCCTCAATAATCGAAATGGGCTTGTTTATCCGCCGATAAAACCAAAAAGATAATAAAATATTAAAAAATAAAAAACCCCAACCCAAATCAATAAACCAAA
>DZCK01000184.1 GCA_022730245.1 Halothiobacillus neapolitanus | reverse complement strand
GATTAACAACCAATATCAAGCGCTCTTGGTCGAAGTGGATGTTTTAAGCCGCACGAGCTTATCTTGGCAAGAATTTAACGAGCAAATGCTCGCTAAACTATGCCAATGTTCAGGCATACAAGCGTGCTGGATTGGCACCCCGAATCCCGAGGGCGAATTTATCATCAATTTTGGCGCAGAAATTGAACCCTTTATTGCCGCCATGCAGCAGCATTATTTTGAGCGGCGCATGCCAAAAATTGTATTAGGCCAGCCGGAAATGCAAGGCGCGACCGCCCGCGCGTTTCGCTTAGGGCAAATTCAAACCATCGCGAGTTTCTCAACCACCCCCGAAGCCCTACCTTGGCGCGAGGCGGCCTTAAGTATTGGTATCCGCAGCTCAATCGACATTCCCATTGTGGATGAACACCGCCGCCCCATTGCGGTGCTCACCCTGTACGGGGGCTTTCCTGGGCAATTTGAAACGGCGTTTCGCCAAGCGTTTTGCCAGCAATTAGGGTTTATTGTGAGCCAAACTTGGCAGCAATTTAAGCAAACCCACACCATCAATATTTCAATTCAAGAGCTCGACCATTGGCGGCAAGCGTTTTACAACAACGGCATCCGCTTGTTTTATCAGCCCATTGTTAACCTGCACACCGGTCACATCGAAAAAGTCGAAGCACTGGCAAGGCTTAAGCTGGATGATGGTACGATCGTACCCCCCAACCAATTCATTCCCCGGCTGAACGAAAACCAAATTATTCAGCTTTTTCGCGAAGGGCTAGAGCAAGGCTTGACCCAACTCAAGCAATGGCACAAGGCGCGTAGTGCCGAGCCCGACCCAAGCCACAAAACCCGCTTTAATTTAGGCCTATCGCTTAATTTACCGCTTGAAGCACTGACCTCGCCCCATTGCGTGCGCTGGGTAAAAGAAGCCTTGGAACGGCACCAAATGCCGCCGGCTCTGCTCACCTTAGAGGTGCTCGAACACCATGAAATCCAAGAGATTGACCAAGCTGCCCTGCAAATGCGGGCATTGGCCAGCCTAGGGGTGACCCTCGCGATGGACGATTTAGGCTCAGGCTACAGCAGCCTGATTCGCCTCAATAACCTGCCATTCGATACCGTAAAAATCGACCAAGCCCTGATTCGCTCGGCCTATGATGAACCGGCGCGCATCATCAAATTTATCGGCGCCCTTATTCACATGACCCACGCGCTCGATTTAGAAGTGGTCGTCGAAGGCCTTGAGCACCCCGATCTCATCGAAGTCGTACAAATTTTAGGCGCCGACATGGGGCAAGGCTACGCCCTCGCGCGCCCTCTGCCCCCAGAGCGCATAAGCCCCTTACTCAACCTGCCGCACATAACCCGCCAAGCCGCCACCGTTCCCAAAAGCGCGCTGGGCGCCATTGCCACCCACTGGCAAATGCTCAACGCCTATCATCCGCGCAATCCCCCCGAAGACGCGCCGATGGCACCCCATCCGCAAAACCCAGCGGCGCATTGCCCGGTGAACCAGTTCATCATCAACCAAGCACTGCAAGGCAGCGCACTCGACATGGCGCACCAAGCCTTGCACGCCCTTGAGTACACCGATGGCTGCCATAGCGCCGAATTTCACCACCTGCTCGGCCAAGTGCAAGCGTATCTTGCTGAACTCGTCATTAAGCCGGAACTTGCGCCATGAACCCCACACCACCGCTCGTACACTTCGTCGTGGGTGGTGCCGTGCGCGATCGCCTGCTCGGCCGCCCGATTCATGATCGGGATTGGGTGGTGCTCGGCGAAACACCCCAGCGCATGCAAGGGCGCGGCTTTATGCCCGTCGGCAATGATTTTCCGGTATTCATTCATCCCCATTCGGGCGAGGAATATGCGCTGGCACGCACCGAGCGCAAATCAGGCAGCGGACATCAAGGCTTTGCCTTTTTTGCCGCCCCCGAGGTCACCCTCGAAGAGGATTTGCAACGCCGTGATTTAACCATCAATGCCATGGCGCAAACCGCCGATAACCAGCTGATTGATCCCTTCAACTTTAAAGCCGATTTAGACGCGCGTATTTTGCGGCATGTAAGCCCGGCCTTCAGCGAAGATCCGCTGCGCGTGTTGCGAGTGGCTCGCTTTGCAGCCCAACTGGCTGAATTTAACTTTACCCTAGCGCCTGAAACCGCAGAATTAATGCGC
>DZCK01000183.1 GCA_022730245.1 Halothiobacillus neapolitanus | reverse complement strand
ATAATACGTAGCTTCGCCTTCAACGCCTTTATAAATTGCACCGCCCGCATTGTAATAAATCGTGTTGCTGCCAATTTTCCGCTTTTCAATTTTATTATTAAAATCGATGTGGTAGACATCGGCTGATAAGGTTAAAGCCTGATTTTGCCACACGGTGCCAAGCTGGATATTGGTGGTTTCTTCCGGTGCGACTTGGTTCAGTGCGGGGTTGGCCGTGTAAAACGTATTCAGGTTTGGCGCCAAAAACCCTTTGGCCCATTGGCCATACACCGTCCAGTTTTTCTCAATGGCATAATGCACCGATAAATTAGGTAACGCTTTAGACCAAGATTGAGCATAATCTAACGGTAAACCGGTTCCTTGGTTAACTAGAGCGTTAATGGTGCGGCGGAAATAAGCGTATTTAATACCCGGCGTAATGGTTAATTGCGTGGTGGGTTTCCAGTCATACTCAACATACGGCTGAGCTTTGGTTAGCGTATCGGTCATATCCCGATCGGTCGCAGCCAGCTGGGTTGTGGCATTATAAGCACCGCCCAAGGTGTCATCAATTTCATACTGCGTGCGAGAATTATTTTGCCGATCAAGCCAAATACCCGCTTTAAATTTGCCAGGGCCTATATCTCGTGCGGTACGGAATATATCGCCAAACGAGCGATAGTTCATCGACATGCGCTGACCCGGTACATTATTAGCGCCGTAAATCGTGCCGTTGGGTGTTTCGCCGTTCGGGTCTAATCCATTATAGCCATCGTGATGGTAGGCATAGGTATAAAGCTTGTTATCCACTTCCCAGTTGCCCAATAACGATTTAATCCCGATATATTCAATATCCGTGGTGATTTTATCTCGGTTATAACCGTAATAGGCTTGGCTGGTCGGATCATTATTTAAGCCATAGTTTGAACCAAATTCGGCAATTTGCGCCTTGGTTGCACCAACGGGTACGTTTTGATCAATTTTGTTATACATGCCAAACAAGGTTAAAACCGTGTTATCGCCAATGGGCGTTTCAGATTTAATCACCATGTTTTGACGTTTTTGGTGCGCAAAGGTGAGCGCGCCATTGGTGGCCGAATTTTTATAGTTGAAATAGGCTTTGGTGCCGTTCAATTCATTGAGTATGCCCGTGTCATAGCGTAACCCCAGCAAGCGTGAGGCATTGCTGCCATAACTGGCGTAGGGATTGATTTCTGCGACATCAGCCGGATTGCGGGAGGAGACTGCAATCGTGCCGCCGAAGGTCGCATCCCCAATCGTACTGGCACTGCCGGGCCCGCGATCCACCACGATTTTGCGCGTATCTTGCGGCATAAAGTAGTTGGTGGAGTGATGGGTAAAATCGTTGGAATCGCCAAAGGGAATGTCATCAAAGGTGACGTTATATTGGCCATCTTGAAAGCCCCGCATGCTTAAACCTTGCGACTCCATGCCGCCAGGGCCATTGGGCGCCACATCCGATACGCTGGGCGCAATGGCCACAATATCGGTGTAGTTGGCGGTGGGCGCAGCAGTGTGCTCAATATAATGTTGGTCAATGACTGATTGCGGCTGCTTGGCTTTAAGCGAAGCTTTGGTTGGCGCTTGATACGCCGCCGTTTTCTGCTTGGCCGCTTCGGTGCTGGCCGCGCCGCTGCCACTGGTACTTTGCACGGTGCCCAAATCTAAGGGGGTATCGGCAAAGCTGTTGGCATTGGCGCACATCACGGCGATGCCCGCCAGCACAAGAGTGGCAAGCTTGCTTTGACTCATTACGATCTTGTTCATAAACAGTTCCATTAAAATCAACGTTAAAAAAATGGCCGTGATGCGCCGCTGAATGCTCAAGGGGGTGAATTAAAATCACGGCCCCATCAGGCGGCTTGTGAAAATAATTAGCTTTAATAATTGCGAGCTGGACTTTATGGTTGCTTTGTGAACGATTGGTGAATGATTCTTGACAAGGCAATGACAGTTCAGATTTGAATCCGAAAGACCAGTGCTTAAGGCATTGATTTTTATGTTAAATATTCAAAGTATTAACGTTTGGTAATGTTGTGGCGCGTGTTAATTTTGGCCTGTTTGCACGAAGAAACCGTGGCGAAAGGCAAA
The DNA here is from genome assembly GCA_022730245.1 of Halothiobacillus neapolitanus. Classification (GTDB taxonomy): domain Bacteria; phylum Pseudomonadota; class Gammaproteobacteria; order Halothiobacillales; family Halothiobacillaceae; genus Halothiobacillus; species Halothiobacillus neapolitanus_A. The sequence continues at coordinate 111 of DZCK01000183.1, read as the reverse complement.
AACCTTCCTCTAAAACGCGCTATCCTTCCGCGCATATTTTTTCACCTTAAGACACTCCCATGATTCAACTTAAATCCGTTAGCTTGCGGCGCGGCACTCAGCTTCTTCTTG
>DZCK01000062.1 GCA_022730245.1 Halothiobacillus neapolitanus | reverse complement strand
CAGGCTCCCAATACCTAAAACCCCCCAGATTAAACAACTGGGGGGTTTTTATTTGGTTTTTAAGTATAAAATTAGCTTTTGCTAATTCGGGGGCTGCTAATGTCTATGAGTCAGGCGCGTTGGTTGCTGGGAACCTTTGTTATTTTGGCTGTTTTGAGTTTTGTTTGGGGGCACAACCCCTCCTTATTGCGTAGTGATCCCGTTTCTGGACCTGTACATTCGATCAATGTGGATAATTCTTGCCAGATAAAAGGGGCTGGGTGCTCTGTGCTTGTTGGGGATCAGGGTGCGGTGTTGATACAAGCGCCTTCTGTGATTAAGCCCCTAGTGAAATTTTCTTTCGTGGTCGCTCCCAGTGCGCCGTTATTAAAAAACCTAGGTTCTGTTTCAGTTGATTTCCAGATGGTTGGTATGGACATGGGGATCAACCAGTATCCATTAAGACGCGAGGCAAACGGAACTTATCAGCAAATGATTATATTGCCCGTCTGCACCACCACGCGAACGGATTGGTTGGCTTTGGTGTCGTTTAACACGACTGCGGGGGTTTATGTCGTTAAACTTCCTTTTGTGGTCGATCGGCGTTAGTTGATTTTTTCTTTATATCTATGCCATCAACATGTGTTTTGCATTTATCGTTTTTGTAACAGTACATAGATGGCTCCTGTTCCGCCATCGTGCGCGGGTGTTGAGCAGTAAGCAATTACGTCCTCACGTTGGGGTAACCAATGATTGACCATGCGTTTTAAAACGGGGATTTGCCCAAGCGATCTATTGCCTTTTCCGTGGACGATACGAACGCAGCATCGGATCTCTTGCCTTTGTTTATTGAAAAATTGGCTAATGCTACTGCGGGCTTCATCGATTGTCATACCGTGTAAATCGAGGGTAGAGGTAACACTAAATTGCCCCCGTTTTAGTTTGCGAAGCAAAATTGGTGCGTTGCTGGGCTTAAGGTAACTTAAGGTTTCCCCTTGTTCAATTGGCTCGTCTAATGCGTATCCATCAGATAGTTGCTCGTTTAGGTAATCGTGAAATTTGGTTTTTTGTGGCCTAGGATTAGGCTTTTTTTGAACCGGTGACACTATTATTTGTTGAATTGCAACCGGCTTTATTTCACCAATGGTTTCTCGAAATAGGATGCTTTCATCTTCATTAAGCGCAGTGGCCATATTTTTTTTGTGAGTTGGATGCATTTAATTTGCTGCTCGTTAGGGATTGATTGCAATTAAGTCGATTTGCGAAGTGTAAAGCGAGCGGCGCATGGGTATCCTAGTGTTCATTAATTTATTTAGCGGAAATTTATGAATATTTTAGTCAGTAATGATGATGGTTATCTAGCGCCCGGCATTCGTATTTTAGCTGAGCGCTTAAAACAGTTAGGTAACGTTACGATTGTGGCGCCTGATCGCGATCGAAGTGGGGCTTCAAATAGCCTCACTTTGAGTCGCCCTCTGCGCCCGAGATTGGTTGAGCCGGGTATTTGGGCGGTAGATGGCACGCCCACGGATTGCGTGCATTTAGCGATTCAGGGTTTGCTGCCCATTGTGCCGGATATTGTGGTGTCAGGAATTAATCATGGTGCGAATTTAGGTGATGATGTGTTGTATTCAGGAACCGTTGCCGCTGCCACCGAGGGGCGTTCGCTCGGCTTACCGGCTATTGCGGTTTCTAATGCGGCGCACCATCCCTTGCATTTAGCGGCCGCTGCCGAGGTGGTGGCCGATTTAGTTTGTCGATTGGTAAGCCACCCTTTGCCGGCGTTTACCTTGCTTAATGTGAATGTGCCCGATGCGCCTTTTGAGCTTTTAAAACCCATGCGTGCCACACGCCTAGGGCGGCGACACCCCTCGACAGGCATTGTGCGCGATCGCGACCCCCGTGATCGCGAGATTTTTTGGATTGGTGCCGCTGGTTCCGGCGCGGATGCGGGCGAGGGCACCGATTTTGCTGCGGTGGCGGCAGGTCATATTTCAGTCACGCCGGTGCAGTTTGATATGACCCGCCACGCTGCGATTGCCCGCGTGGCCGATTGGCTGGCTGAGGCCAACGGTTAGTCATTCGCCTATGAGCGCTTCTGATTTCCCCCGCCTTAAAAAAATGCGGTTGCCTGCCGTGGATGCCGTGCCGCCCCCATCGGGCGATTCGTTGCCGGATTACACATGGGCGCGTGCCGCGATGGTGGCGCGATTGCGCGCCCAAGGCATCACGCATCCCAAAATTTTGGCGGCGATGAATACCTTAGCGCGCGAGCAGTTTATTGATGAGGCGCTGCGCATGCGGGTGTATGACGATTGCTCGTTACCCATTGGCCAAGGCCAAACGTTATCGCAGCCGTATATTGTGGCGCGGATGACCGAGCTTTTACTATCGGCAAATAACCCGGTGAAACGTGTGCTGGAAATTGGCACGGGGTCGGGTTATCAGTCTGCCGTGCTCGCACAGTGTGGATGTTCGGTATTTACAATTGAACGAATTGAACCATTTTTGGCGGTGGCAAAATTGCGGCATCGGGCTTTGGGGTTATTGAATATTCGGTATTTGCATCGCGATGGCTTTAATGGATGGCCTTCGCAGGCACCTTTTGATGGCATTATTGTCACCGCAGCACCCGCATCCGTACCCGAGGAATTAATCGCCCAGCTTGCACCGGAGGGGCGCTTGATTGTGCCCATTGGTGCCCAAGGCGGGGCACAGCGCTTAACGATTATTACCCGAACCCAAGCCGCGTTTCACTGCCAGCAAGTGGATGCCGTGAATTTTGTTCCTATGCTACCCGGAGAGCAGTTTTGAAATTATTTGGTGCGTTATACGATCGTGTTTTGGCTTGGTCCGCGCACAAGCGCGCCCCAGCCGCGTTGGCGGGTTTAAGTTTTGCTGAATCCTCGTTTTTCCCCATTCCACCGGATGTCATGCTGATGCCCATGGCGTTGGCTCGACCTCGCTGTTGGTGGAAATTTGCAACGATTGCAATGGTGTTTTCAGCGATTGGCGGCTTATTTGGCTACCTTATCGGCTGGTTGGCGATTGATTGGTTAATGCCTTATTTTACGCGATGGGGGTATGGCCCTGCGTTTGAGCATGCCAAAATTTGGTTTAACCAGTGGGGTTTTTGGGCCATTGTGGTCGCGGGTTTTTCACCCATTCCGTACAAAGCCTTCACCATCACGGCGGGCGCGCTCAGCATGAATCCGTTCTTTTTTTTCGTGGCTTCACTGGTTGGGCGGGGCGGACGCTTTTATCTTGTTGCGGGTTTGATTGCATGGGCGGGCCCGCGAATTGCCCCCAAACTTCGGCAATATATTGAATGGTTGGGCTGGTTAACGGTGGCGCTGTTGTTGGCCGCTATCGTGATTTGGCAAGTGTTGAAGCACTAAACTAAATTGAGGGTGAGCATCTTTGCCGTGAATTTTAGCCGTGTTTTATTCCGCCGATTCCTGCCGTTAATACCCATGATGGTATTGGCCGTTGGGGTGGTGTTTTTGGCAGGTTGCGCGAGTGGAACGAACTTTAAGCGCTGGGGGGCAGGTTCCTCAACCGAGGCCACCGCACAGCGCGGCGCAAAAATAGCGGGTGCCAGTCAGCGTGTGCGGGCGGGCGATACCTTGTATTCAATTGCGGTAGCGCACGATCTGGATTGGCGAACACTGGCTCTTTGGAATGGCATCACCGATCCCCGCAGCTTGCGTGTGGGGCAATTACTTCGTCTGACTAACCCGCTCGCGCCAGAAGCCTCATCGCGTGGCTCTTCAACCGCAAAAGATGCACGCGGATTGGCACCCTCGCCGCCGCAGGCGCGAGCGGCCTCACCCGTTACGCCATCAGTACAACGTGCGCCCGTGCCTGCGGGCAATTTAGTGTGGCAATGGCCGGTGCAAGGCAAAGTTTTAAGCCGATTTATTGATGGTAATAATTTACAAAAAGGCCTGATTTTGGGTGGTGCGATTGGTGAGCCCGTGCGTGCCAGTGCCGCAGGCGAGGTGGTGTATGCGGGGGATGGCCTACCGGGTTACGGCAACCTTTTGATTATTAAGCATGATTCTGAGTGGCTGACCGCTTACGGTTATAACCAAAGCTTGTTGGTGAAAGAAGGTCAAACCGTGGTGGCGGGTCAAACCGTTGCCACCATGGGGCGCCGTGATGATAAAGCCTTAGATAAAACCGGTAGCCTGCTCTTTCAAATTCGGCGTTATGGTAAGCCGGTTGATCCAAGCCCGCTGCTACCCCCGCGATAAATTAGGCGCGTTAACCGAAGCTAAGTGCCGCGTTTAGCCTTGGGGGATTCGGGGCGATGAGGATTCGTGCTTTTGCAGCAAAAAAAAGGCCGCCCGAATGGATACTCGGGCGGCCTTTGTCATGATGGATGCGTTGTGCTTAGTTCAGTTTGCCGCGCAGGTTATGCGCCACGGCAACCATAGCTTCAAGCGAGGGGATGACCTCCGCCCAGTTGCGCGTTTTCAGGCCGCAATCGGGGTTAATCCATAGCCGTTCGACGGGGATTTTTTCCATGGCGAGCAGCACCCGAGGTTCGATTTCTTCAACGGTGGGAATTTGCGGCGCATGGATGTCGTAAATGCCAGGCCCTATCGCGTTCGGGTAAGCAAATGCCGCAAACGCATCTAAAAGCTGCATATTTGAGCGGGTGGTTTCAATCGTAATCACGTCTGCATCCAGCGCGGCAATGGCCTCGATGATGTCGTTAAACTCGCTGTAACACATGTGGGTGTGGATTTGCACATCACGCGGCGCATCTTTCACGGAGTGCTTAAACGCGCGCACTGCCCATGCTAAATAAGGTGCCCAATCGTTCTTGCGCAGCGGCAAGCCTTCGCGGAAGGCGGGTTCATCGACTTGAATCATGCCAATGCCGGCGGCGGCTAAATCATTGATTTCATGGCGCAAGGCTTCGGCGATTTGGTAACACACCGCTTCACGCGATAAATCATCGCGTACAAACGACCAGAATAAAATCGTAACGGGGCCTGTGAGCATGCCTTTCACCGGGCGTGTGGACAGCGATTGCGCGTAGCGGCTCCACTCGACCGTCATCGGTTGGGCGCGGTGGACATCGCCCCAAATAATCGGTGGTTTTACGCAGCGCGAGCCATACGATTGCACCCAGCCTTCTTGGGTGAAGGCAAAGCCATCGAGTTGCTCACCGAAGTATTCGACCATATCGTTGCGCTCGGCTTCGCCATGCACGAGGGCATCTAAGCCGATTTTTTCTTGTACTTCAATCACATGCTTGATTTCGGCCTGCATGCTGGCTTCGTATTCGGCGCTGCTGATCTCTTTGTTTTTAAAGGCCTTGCGCGCAGCACGAATCTCGGGCGTTTGCGGGAACGAGCCGATGGTCGTGGTGGGCAACAGCGGCAAATTAAAGCGGGCTTGCTGGGTAGCGGCGCGCACAGCAAACGCATCGGCGCGATCGGGCGATTGGTGTGCAATCGCATCTGTGCGGCTGCGTACACCGGCATTGACGCGACCTGTTTGGGTGTCGAGAAGGGCGCGCGCCGCCGTAGCCGCTTCGATTTCGGTGGTGATCTTATCGGCACCCTCGCTCAAACCTTTGGCGAGAATCGTTAATTCATGCAATTTTTGACGGGCGTAGCTTAAATTGGCGCGCAGAAATTCCGGCGCATGTGTTTCGAGTTCCGCATCCACCGGCAAATGCAGCAGTGAGCAGGAAGGCGCGAGCCACAGCCGTTCGTTAAGGCGGGCATACACTGGCTGCAAGCGCGCCAGTTTTTCGGCTAAATCGGCGCGCCAAATCGAGCGACCATCAATAATGCCGACCGATAACACTTTGTAATCGGGCAAGCGATCGGCCACCGCGATCAGGTCTTGAGTGGCTATGGCATCAATGTGCAAGCCATCAACGGGCAAACCGGCAGCCAACGCGACATTGCCATTTAAATCACCAAAATAGGTGGTTAACAGCAGCTTGATGCCCGCGACTTTGAGTTTGTGGTAAGTCGGCTCGAACGCGCTCAGCCATGCGGTGGGTAAATCGAGCGTTAAAATCGGCTCGTCGATTTGCACCCAAGCTACGCCCAAGGCTTTGAGCGCGACCAGTAATTGTTGATACGCACCCGCCAAGGCATCGGCTTTGGCTAATCGCGCCGCTTCATCAATACCCCGGCTTAAATACAAGAAGGTAAGAGGGCCTACGATCACCGGCTTGGCCGCAGGATTCAGCGCGAGAGCTTCCCGCACTAAAGTAAGATAACGGGCGGCATCCAGTGCGATGGGTTGATCGGCGGCCAGTTCCGGCACGAGATAGTGGTAATTGCTGTTAAACCATTTTTTCATCGCCAGTGGTGCAATGTTATGGCCATCACGATTTTTACCGCGACCCAGCACGAATAGGTTCTCGGCGGTGTTCGCGGTGCTGTCAAACCGGCTGGGCACTTGGCCGAACATGAGTGCTGCATCGGCGATATGATCGTAATAAGTAAAATCGCCCGCCGGTGGCAGGCTAATCCCCGCTTCGGCAAACGCCTTGAAGTTGTCGGCGCGCACGCTTTCGGCCGTTTCCTGCAAAGCCTGCGAACTTAATGTACCGCGCCAATGCGATTCGAGCGCCCATTTCAAACGGCGGCGCTCACCAATACGCGGGTAGCCTAAGACATGGGTGGTTATGTTATTTTGCGACATCAATTTGATTCCAGAGTGTGGGTTAACATCACGCACGATACCGAAAATATTTATGATTAAAATTGATGTTTTTTGATGAATAAGATGAATAATCCGCGTTTTTGCGGCAATCATGCAGATTACATGATTGAGTAACGATTGAGGAATGCACGATGGGTTGGCTTATAACCAAATACGCGCTCACGGCGCTGGTGATTGTGGTGGTTTCCGAGGTGGCAAAACGCAGCGATAAACTCGGCGGACTGCTTGGCGCATTGCCGTTAATTACCATTATGGCGCTGATTTGGCTACAGGTGGGGCAGCAATCGGAGGAGAAAATCGCCAATCATGCTTGGTACACCTTTTGGTATGTGCTGCCCACCCTGCCGATGTTTTTGGTGTTTCCGTTTTTATTAAGCCGTATCGGTTTTTGGCCGACACTGGCCGTGTGCGTGGTGCTTACCCTCGTGCTATTCGGCCTTTTTGCCCTATTGATGCGCCGCTTTGGGGTGAATTTGCTGTGAATCGGCGCGGGCAGGCTCGGCTTACTCCCCGATTAAGGCATCGAGTTTTTGCTGGCGCCGCTGTGCGCTCGGTTGCGCCCAATTGTTATTAATTAAGGCCGATTCCCAGCTGCCATACATGGGGTTTGGTAGCACAAACCAACGTTGGCCGACCCAGTTTAAGTAGGGTTGAACCTCGGTTTGACGGGCGTTTACGGTGTTGTTTAACACCTCCATAAAATCGCCGAGTTGATCGCCAAATTGCATGATGACGCGATGCGTTCGCCCCACCAACATGCGGCGACAGCCCTTTTCCGAGCCCACCGATTCACACTGCGGCACCACGGTACCCAAGCCTAAAAACTGATTGGAATCTTTGATTGCAAAGCCTTGTTCTTTCAAGTTTTTAATGGTGGCCGTGTCTAAATCTTTGGCGCGATTGGAGATGAAAAACACCTCGATGCCTAAGCGCTGGGCGAGTTCGACAAATTGCACCGCGCCGGGTAGCGCGTGGGCTTCGGCTTTGTGGCACCACTCGCCCCAGTCCGCTTCGTTAAATGAGCGTTGGTTTTTCATTAAAAAGGCTTGAAACGGGCTGTTGTCGAGCACGGTTTCATCTACGTCTAAAATAATGGCGGGTTTCTGCGTGGCCTTGGTTGCCGTACGCTCATCGGGGGGGGAGTGCGTTCCAGTGCGGATCGTTCAGGGCGGCAATTAACTGATTTTCAGCAGTTTTATAGGTTTGAAGCACAATGAGGTTGTGCTCGATGCTGGTTTGTGACCACGCGGTGGCATTGAGGTTGTCATCCGGTGGCGTGGCCGCGAAGGCTTGCCCCCATGCGGCGAGTCCAAGCAAAGTCAGTGCGTACAAAAATTTTTTATTCATGCGTTTGCCTCTATCAGGATTGGGGGCGGGTATTTTGGGTTTTTAGGGATTCAAAATATGGATTTTATCGGCGCAGTTACCGCGTAAGCCCGGACCAAAGCTCTCCGGCTTCGGGAATTGCGCGAGTTTTTCGGTGGGGATGGTGAACCAGATTTCCGTCAAAATATCCTTGACCGGGCTATTGGGCTTTGCGGCGCAGCGCAATTGCATGGCGCGGGCATCGGGCTGCTTAAATCCTTTGATAAAAGCCGTCTGAATGGCTTTGCGCGACACCGTTTGGCCACGATGCGCGCTTAGCCAATGGGCAAATTCGCTGGCATTCAGCGCGCTCAGCATGTCGGTGGCGGTGTTGAAATACTCAGCCGGGCTTGGGCCAAAACAGGCGATGTGCTTGGTGTATTCATGTCGATCAAGGTGGGTTTGCGCGAGCGGCATCACTTGATTGAGGCGCTGTTGTAGGGGCCCTGGCAATGCCAGCGGCGGTAAATCCGCGCTTTCGGGGATTTTTTTATCATGATCAAACCAATAACAGCCGTAATGCCACCAAGTTGGGGCATCAATGCCCGCATCAATCAAGGATTTTGGGCGGCTTGGCCATAAGCCGTGCAAGGTAAGCTGCTGGTTAACCCTGGGATTGTGGCGCTCTTTATCGCAAACATTACCCGTATCGCGCCAAGCCTGACAAACGCCGGGAAACCACATCGTGGCGAAGGTGTAATGGCCGAATGCCATTTCGGGGTCGGGTTTTATGCCGTTTAACACGATGGGCTGGGGTGATTCCTTCGCGTGGGTGGCCGATAAGCCCCCCGCGAACAGGAAAAGGCCCATAAGCCCGACCAGAAGCCAGTTTTTTTGGGCGCGTGGCGATGGGTGGTTTGCGTTGAAGATTTTATTTTTCATGGCTGCCATAACCCAAATCCGCGAGGGTTAAGGTGTGCGACCACAACACCTTGCCTTCCACGCTTTTGGTTTGCAGGGTGAGGGTGCGATTTTTGGTATCGCCTGCGAATTTGAGCACGCCATAATTGCGGGCTTCAACCAAGGTGTCGGGTACGCGGTTTGGGTTTTTGTCGCCTTTGGCCGGACCCGAATTTAAGGGCGATGAGGTAAATTCAATCAGCGGATAATCATGCTTGCCCACATAGCGCGGGCGGGGATAACTTATTAATTCAGTGATATGCCGATCGCCGGATAAAAACAGCACGCCTGGAATTTGGTTGGTTTGCAACCAGCCTAAAAATTCGGCACGCTCAATGGGGCATTGGTTCCAGCCTTCATACATATCGTCATCGTTAAAAAACTGGCCACCGGCAGCGATGATTTTGAACCGTGCGTTCGAGAACAGCAGTGCATTTTTAAGCCATTCTATTTGCGCCTTGCCGAACATGATTTTGTTCACATCACCGGGGTTGGTGCGGTCGGCCGAGCGCCAATAGCGATCATCTAGCAAGAAGAAATCGGCATCATATTGGCTCACCTTGGTGAACACGCCGGGGGTTTGCGCGGTGCCATAAGACGGGTTCGCCCAATAGGTTTTAAATAAACGCAAGGCCTCGTCTTTAAACTCGAAACTGGTTTCACCATCGTTGGGGCCGTAATCGTGGTCATCCCAAATGGCGACTTGCGGGCAGGAGCGTAAAAAGGTTTGCAAGGGTGCGAAGGCCCGATCTTTTTGATAACGCAGCGCCATGCCTTGGGGGCTGAGTAAATCCGCCTCGCGAAAATACAGGTTGTCGCCCAGCCATACCATGAGATCGGCCTTTTCTTGGCTCATCGGGGTGTAAATTTCATAACCGCCGCCATAGCCCGTGCCGGGGCGATCATAGAGCGGATCATTGATGAAGGCGCAGGAGCCGGTGAGCACCGTAAAATCGGGTGCGGGCTTACGGAACTGCCAAATTTCTTGGGTGTGCAGAATGATGGGCTTGTCGCTCACCGGTTGATTGTTCACATACGCGATGCAGCGATAATTCACGCCCGGGATCAGATCATCACAGACGATATGCGCGCAAAATTCATGGGCTGCCACCGTTTTGATGGGGTCGGTGCGGTGTTTGTTATCTAAGTTATCCAAGGCGGCGAACTCAATGAACACCTCCGCCGTGCCCGCTGTTTGCAACCACACAACGCCCGAGCGCGCCGCCACATACCCCTGCATGGGGCCAGCGTGGAGCGTGCCTGCCGGGGCGGGATCGGCCCAAGCGCTCGGGAACGGCCATACGCCCGCCGCGAGCAGAGTGCTTAACGTGGCGCCCCCGCGTAAAAATGAGCGCCGGTGCAAATTGGGTTCGTGTGCGTGGGTCATAATGTTCTCCTGCGATGAGCCGGTGCGTGTGCGTGTACTTTATTGTGCCGAGGCTTGCGCGCCGCTGAATTTCAAAATAATCAATTTGATTTTGTCGCTAATGCGCTCAACTCGGTTATGGAACAGGTTCTAAAAAATAAGACCGTACAGCGCCACGCCA
>DZCK01000182.1 GCA_022730245.1 Halothiobacillus neapolitanus | reverse complement strand
CGCACCATCGGCAAAGCGGCGCATGACGATGGCGCTTTCGAAGATTTCGCCCGTGCCGTTGATGATCGGGATATCCGACGTGCCGTTAATATCGACGACATTCAAATACAAACCAGCGCTCAAAGCTTGGTTTAGGCGGATTTCTTCGTGGCAAAAATGTTGGCGTTGGGCGCGGTCGGTAAAATCAAGAAAGCCGAAATTGACGGGCTTTTTGAGCTTATAAGCCTTGTCACCCGCCAAGATGACCGAGGAAATATGCGTTTGAATCAGGCGTGCGCCGGGGTCTTGTGTTTGGAATTGGGCAAGAAGTGCATGGACGAGTTGTTGGTGTTGATCTAGTGCGGACATGGGGGGCTTGCATAAGTTAAGATGCGACAGCATAAATCAGTTAAGCCTTACGCAAAACCGCCCCAGCTGCGTTTAAGCGCCTTGCCGTACTAAGTTGTACTGTCTTCGGCACTTTGCCTTGCTGGGACACTTTTGCGTAAGCCTTATCACCTACTAACTTGCATCCATCGTTATGAATTCTCGGCGTTCTGCCCCTCCATCCGTCCTGCGTCGTTTCCTGTTCACAGCGCTCAAGCTCGGTCTGGCACTGTTTGTGGTCGCTGCCATTGCACTTGGACTGTATGCCACGCACCTTGATCGCATTGTGCAGGAGCGTTTTTCCGGCAGTCTTTGGGCGTTACCCGCCAAGGTTTACGCGCGGGCGATGGAATTGTATATCGGCTTGCCGTTGGCTCCGGCGCAATTGGAGCGCGAACTCCACCGTTTGGGCTATCGCAGCACCGAGGGCACGCCACGTGCCGGTGAGTACCGCAAAGCAGGCGCGGAATGGGAGGTTTTCGCACGCCACGCCGAGCATTTCGATGGTGAAGAGCCGGAGCGTTTGCTGCGTTTGCGCTTTGAGGGTGAGCGTTTGACTGGATTGTGGGATGCCGCGCGCACCCCGGTCGCCATTGCGCGGCTTGATCCTATGGTGATTGGCAGTTTTTACCCGGACAAACAAGAAGATCGGGTCATGCTGCGTTTGCAGGATACGCCCCCCGTGTTGGTACACACGCTTTTAGCGGTGGAAGACCAGGCATTTTTCGAGCATTACGGCGTGAACCCGTGGGCGATTATGCGCGCCATGGCGGTGAATATCGGCAGCGGTGAACTGACCCAAGGTGGCAGTACGATTACTCAGCAGCTCGCCAAAAACTTCTTTTTGAGCAATGAGCGTAGCTTGGTGCGCAAGCTGAATGAGCTGATTATTGCGCTGGAATTAGAGCTGCATTACAGCAAGGAGCAGATTCTTGAAGCGTACTTGAATGAAGTCTGGCTGGGGCAAGAGGGTAGCCGGGCGATTCATGGTTTTGGCTTAGCAAGTGAGTTTTATTTTGGCCGCCCCATTGCCGAACTTAGTCCTGACCAAGTCGCCACGCTGGTCGGCATGGTTAAAGGCGCGAGTTATTACAACCCTCGGCGTAACCCGGAACGCACTCTGGAACGGCGAAATGTCGTGCTGGGCGTCATGGCGCAACAGGGCTTGCTTAAACCGGAACAGCTTGAACTTTGGCGCGCGCGACCTTTGGGCGTAACGGAGAACGCCAATGCTGGGCAGGGGGTCTATCCGGCTTTTATACAACTTGTAAGTCAACAACTTAAAAAAGAATATGATGAAAATTCTTTAAGTACGCTGGGGCTTAAAATCTACACCACACTGGATCCTGAAGCGCAAATGCAAGTGGAAAAAGCTGTGGCGGAACAACTGCCTGTGTTGGAAAAGTCGCGCAAATTGCCAGTGGATAGTTTGCAGGCCGCAGCGGTGATTACCGAGCCAGTTTCGGGTGAGATTCTGGCCATGCTGGGCGATCGTAATGCGCGCTTTGCCGGCTTTAACCGAGCGCTCGATGCGCGTCGTCCAATTGGCTCGCTGGTCAAACCGGCTATTTATCTCACCGCCCTTGAAAAACCGGCGCAATTCACCCTAAGCAGTCTGATTGCGGATGAACCGATGACCATCAATCAGGCGGGAAGTGCACCGTGGTCGCCGCAAAACTACGATCACCGTTTCCGAGGCGATGTGCCCCTGTACAAGGCGTTGGCAAACTCACTCAACCTGCCCGCCGTGCGCGTTGGCATGGATGTTGGCGTGCAAGAAGTCGCAGCCACGGTGGAGCGTTTGGGCGGGCGGGCTCCGGTTAAACCCACCCCATCCATGCTGTTGGGGGCGCTGGATATGGCGCCGCTTGAAGTGACGCAGATGATGC
>DZCK01000061.1 GCA_022730245.1 Halothiobacillus neapolitanus | reverse complement strand
CAATAGAACCGGCTATTACCCTGCAAAATCGGCAAAACAGACCCTCGCCCAGCTAAATTTTCGCCACGATTCTATAAGTCCGACAGGCTGCTAGAACCCGATCGCGCCGATTCAGCGCAGCTTTATCCATCAGTTATGATTTAAGTGTTGTGGGGACGGCGATAAAGTGTGCGGGTATTATGCCTAAATTTCCCCCATCCCCGCAGCATCGCATGAGCCTTATGCCAAAATACCTAAATGTGAATCAAATAAAACCCGTGCTGGCTTGGCTTTTGGTCTTGCTGGGGGTGGGAGCCGTTGTGCTCTGGATTGGCCCCGCGCAGCTGATTGAGCCTTGGCTGCATATAGCGCCCGTCGCCTTGATTTTGGCGCTTCTTTTAATGGTGCTGAGTTATGTTTTGCGCGCCGTGCGGATTCAACGTTATTTTTTAGATGAGCTGCGGGGGCAGTTTTGGCCCACGCTTAAATTATCGACTTGGCATATTTTGCTTAATAATTTTTTGCCGATGCGGACGGGGGAAATTAGCTTTCCTGTCTTGATGCAGCGCTATTTTGCTTTGCCCGCCACGCGCACGGTGCCGGTTTTACTGTGGTTTCGGTTGCTGGATTTGCAGGCCATTGTGATTTTAGGCTTCATCGCGGTGTGGGGTATTTTTGGAGCGGGCACGGGGTTAGCCGATGGATGGTTATGGCCTATTTTAATTTTAGTGCCTGCCCCTTTTTTGGTTTATTTGGCGCGCGGCCGAATCCGTCAATTTATCCTTCGGCGCCCCGCAGGCCGATGGCAAAGCCGGTTTCTGGCCAGCATCGATAGCTTGCCGAACGCCCCGAGCCACTTTTTAGCCACCCTTGGCTGGACATGGGCTAACTGGCTCGTAAAATTATTAACCTTGGCTTTTCTATTAAAAAATTTAGCGCCGGTTACCGTAGCAGGGGCGCTCGCGGGGGCTATTGGTGGCGATTTAACCACGGTGCTGCCCATTCACGCGCCCGGGGGGTTTGGCACGTTTGAGGCGGGTGTGGTGCTGGCTTTGCAGCCCTTTAATTTACCCGCACCCATGTTGCTCTCGGCGGCAATCAATTTGCACTTATTCTTATTGGGCACCTCCCTGTTGGCGGGATTACTTGTGATGGCGATTCCCCAGCCAAAATCGCCAAGCCTTTAGCAAGGTTTTGAGGTGCGCTTCATTAAAAACCCCCGCGTTGGCAGGGGTTGTAAAATTTAGGGCATTTACCCAAACCGCGCTTAGAATTTTTAGGCGAGGAGCGCGCGCAGCATCCACGCATTTTTTTCGTGCAGCTCCATGCGCCGTGTAATTAAATCGATGGTGGGCTGGTCGCTCGCGGCCTCGGCAATGGGGAAAACGGCCCGAGCGGTGCGCACCACGGCTTCTTGGCCTTTAACTAAGTGCGCGATCATATCGTTTGCGGTTTGGGTTTCTTCCGGAATTGAGAACGAGGCTAACGCCGCAAATTTTTTAAACGAGGCCGGCGCCAACACCCCTAAAGCGCGCATGCGCTCAGCCACTTCATCGACCGCTGTAAAAAGCTCGGTATATTGAGTCTCAAACATCATATGCAAGCTGTTAAATTGCGGTCCTGTCACATTCCAGTGAAAGTTATGCGTCATTAAAAAGAGCGAGTAAGAATCGGCCAATAACTTGGCCAGCGCCTCGGCAATGGCCGCGCGATCTTTCTCGCTAATGCCAATGTGGATTGAATCGCCTGTATCGATCGCGACCACGTCTTTTTTCTTCGCCATGATGAAAACCTCTAAGCCTTGCGGCCAAACGCACGTTAAAACCCGGCTGGGCAACAGGCTATGACCATAGCGCGTGCGCGGCGGGGACTCAAGCGTAATCGGTTCATGTGGCGCGTTTATTGGGGTGAATTTGGCTTTTAATGCGGGTAATTGTGTGATGTTATTCGGATTAATTTCCTGTTTTCTGCTATGTTTGCAGCCGTTTTTTTGGTTTTGGAGTTCGGTGTGATCGTTGCCCCTTATGATGTTTTGGCTCGTGATGGTTCTTTAGCCTCTCAGGCTGCCTTAACGGCTGAATCTGTGCCCGCGCTGGCGGTTTCCCGCAAGTTGCATATTAAAACTTGGGGTTGTCAGATGAACGAATACGATTCGGCCAAAATGGCGGATGTATTGGGTGCCCATTCAGGTTTTATTGAAACCGCCGATCCCAATGAGGCGGATGTCTTGTTGCTCAATACCTGCTCTATCCGCGAAAAGGCGCAGGAAAAAGTGTTTTCGCAACTGGGACAATGGCGTTCGCTCAAAGAAAAAAACCCAAAATTAATTATTGGTGTCGGCGGCTGTGTGGCCAGCCAAGAAGGCGCGGCGATTCGGGTTCGCGCACCTTATGTCGATATTGTGTTCGGTCCGCAAACCCTGCATCGCTTGCCACAAATGCTGGCCGAGGTCGAAGCCAGCCGTAAGCCTGTGGTGGATATTTCATTCCCTGAAATTGAAAAGTTCGATAATTTGCCCACGCCGCGCGCCGAGGGGGTTACGGCATTTGTTTCGATTATGGAAGGCTGTTCTAAATATTGCAGTTTTTGCGTCGTGCCTTATACGCGTGGCGAGGAAATCTCGCGCCCCTTCGACGATGTGATTTTAGAGGTGGCCGAATTGGCCGAGCAGGGCGTGCGTGAAGTGAATTTGCTGGGGCAAAACGTGAATGCGTTTCGCGGTGTGATGCACGATGGGCAAATTGCCGATTTGGCTTTGCTCATTGAATACATCGCGCGGATTGATGGCATTGGCCGCATTCGGTTTACGACATCGCATCCGGTGGAATTTACCGATCGCTTGGTTGAGGCCTATCGCAATGAGCCCAAATTAGCGGCTTATTTACATTTGCCGGTGCAAGCGGGTTCAGATCGAATTTTAGCGTTAATGAAACGCGGCCATACTATTTTGGAATATAAAGCTAAGTTGCGAAAACTCATGGCTGCCCGGCCCGGCATTTCGTTATCGTCTGATTTTATTATTGGGTTCCCCGGTGAAACCGAAGCAGACTTTGAAGCCACCATGCAGCTGATTACCGATATGAATTTCGATCATTCATTTAGTTTTATTTACAGCCCAAGGCCGGGCACACCGGCGGCCAGCCTGCCGGATGATCAACCCGAGGCGGTCAAAAAAGCCCGCCTGCATCGCTTGCAAGCCCAAATTATCGAGCAAGCCCAAGCCATTTCGCGCGGCATGTTGGGTCGCATTCAAACCATTTTAGTTGAAGGCCCTTCTAAAAAAGACCCGCTGGAACTGGTAGGCAAAACCGAAAATAACCGCAGTGTGATTTTTAAAGCGCGCCCCGATGTGGTGGGCTTGTTTGTCGATGTGCGCATTATCGAGGTGAAGCCCAATTCCTTGCGGGCAGAATTTGTCGGCATTCATGCCATGGATCAATCGCGTGCGGTTGCCCGTCAATTGGTTGCGCTCAATTAATGGCGGGGGTTTTGGGGCAAACACACCGGCAGACATTTTCTTTAACGCCGGTCGATAACGCGCGATTAGCTCATTTAGTCGGGCCCATTGATGCTCATCTTCGCGTGATTGAGCGCCGGTTAGGCGTTGAAATTAATCATCGGGGCGCAGCATTCGCCGTGATCGGCCAAGCCGATGCGGCGCAACAAGCTGAGCTTGCGCTAACGGATTTATATCGGCTATCGGAATTTGAATCGATTGATGCCGAACGGGTTAATTTGTATCTTCAGGCCGCAGGGCTTGAAGCCTGCGCCCCCGCCAGCGGTGATGAAGTACACATTCGAACGGCGCGCGGCATAATTAGGGGTCGAGGCGCGCGGCAAATCAGCTACTTACAATCTATTAATCAGTTTGATTTGAATTTTGGTATTGGTCCTGCCGGTACCGGCAAAACTTATCTTGCGGTCGCAAGTGCCGTGGATGCCTTAGAGCGTGGTGCGGTTCAGCGGATTGTTCTGGTGCGTCCGGCGGTTGAGGCGGGTGAAAAGCTTGGGTTTTTACCGGGCGATTTGGCACAAAAAATTGATCCCTATCTGCGCCCCATGTATGACGCGCTCTATGAAATGCTGGGTTTTGATAAGGTGACTAAATTAATAGAGCGGCAAGTGATTGAAGTCGCCCCGCTGGCTTTTATGCGTGGGCGCACTTTAAGTGAATCGTTTGTTATTTTAGATGAAGCGCAAAACACCACGGTAGAGCAGATGAAAATGCTCCTGACCCGAATTGGTTTTGGGAGTAAAGCCGTGGTTACGGGCGATGTGACCCAAATTGATTTACCCCGGGGCGTTACCTCAGGGCTGCGGGATGCCATTGATGTGTTGGCAGATATTTCAACCATTGGCTTTACTTTTTTCCAGGCGCGAGACGTGGTGCGCCATCCTTTGGTCATGCAAATTGTGAATGCCTACGAGCACCGCGCCGAGCAATCTCGGGGGGCATTATGAGCGCGGCGCCGAGCTTGGTTCACGTTAACCGACAAAAAGCCAGCGTTGAGCGTTGCCCAGGGCGGCCGCGCTTGGTGGCGTGGGTTACCGCCGCGCTGCTCGTGGTGCCAAACACATCGCCTTGCGCGCTTACGGTGCGGTTTGTTGATTCTGACGAAGCGCAAGCATTGAATTTTCAATATCGTCATAAAAATTACGCAACCAATGTGCTTTCATTCCCCTATGAAGCGCCCTCGTGGCCAGATGAACACCCATTGCCAGATGAGCCGACGTACCTCGGCGATTTGATCATCTGCCTGCCCGTGGTGATTGCCGAGGCGGCCGCCCAGCAAAAAACCGTGCCCGCGCACACGGCGCATTTGGTGATTCATGGCGTGCTGCACTTGTTGGGTTTTGATCATGAAACGGTTGCGGATGCCGAGGCGATGGAATCGCGAGAAATTGCCGCCCTGCATCAGCTCGGGTTTGCGAATCCTTATCTTGAATTGAATGAATAAAGTAATTAATTAGCGCGTGTTAACCCTCAATGGATAATAACAATGGACGATGACTCGAGTCCTTCGCGCAGCGCTGAACCCGGGTGGTTTGGTCGGCTGCGCCAACAGTGGTGCCTTAATCAAATCGGCAGTGTTGCGGATATTCTCAATGTGGCCAAGGCGGCCGCTGATAAGGAAATTATTCCGACCTCAGCCTTGAATTTAATTGATTCCGTTTTGGAGTTTCATCAATCGCGCGTGCGGGATGTGATGATTCCCCGTGGGCAAATGGATGTGCTGGAGGTTACGGCCACCTTGCCAGAAATTCTCGCTGAAATTGCCGAAACGGGGCATTCCCGCTATCCGGTGATTCTGGAAAATCGCGATGAAGTGGCCGGTGTGTTGCTTGCCAAAGAGCTGTTGCATTTTTACGCCAGCGACCCAAGCCCCGAAGCGTTCGCCCGCTTTGATTTGCGTAGCCACATGCGCAGCGTGATGTTTGTGCCCGAAAGCAAGCGCTTGGATGCGCTGCTGGCCGAATTTAGGCTCACGCGCACGCACATGGCCGTGGTGCTGGATGAGTTTGGTGGTGTGGCAGGCTTGGTCACCATTGAAGATGTGCTGGAAGAAATTGTCGGTGATATCGACGATGAATACGACACCGAAACCCGTGTGCATATTCGAGAACAAGCCCCTAATCGCTTCACCGTGCGCGCATTAACGCCGATTGATGAATTTAACGATCACTTTGCAACCGATTTCCCCGATGATGACTACGATACGATCGGCGGGTTAATTACCCATGAGTTAGGCCACTTGCCTCGGCGGGGCGAAGTGGTGCGCCTTGGTGGCTACGAGTTTAAAATATTGGGTGCCGATAAACGGCGGCTGCATTTGCTGCTGGTCACCACCCTCACGGCGGCGCAACGCGAGGCCGATGACAGTGCAGACCCAACTTAAATGACATTATTTAGCCAAACAAAACACCCCCCTTTTGCGCTGGGCATCACGCATCGCTGGCGCCTTCTGCTGGCCTTGTTGGCGGGTGCCTTTTTGCCGTTGGCGTTTGCCCCCGTTGGATTCTGGCCGCTTAGCCTGCTCAGCCCCGCCGTACTCTTGCTGCTGCTGCAAGGTTGCACACCCCGCCGAGCGTTTGTTTTGGGTTGGTTATTCGGTTTAGGCCAATTTGGTGTCGGGGTAAGCTGGCTTTATGAAAGCTTCACCCTATTCGGTGGCGCGGTGGCGCCGCTTGCCGCACTCATTACCTTTATTTTTGCTGCGCTCGTTGCGATTTATTTAGGCTTAACCACTTGGCTCGCTCAATGGGTTAGCGGCGGCGGATCGCTCGGGGGGCGCCTCAATAGTCGGCAAATTGCCGCATTCACCGGTAGTTGGGTTTTTTTTGAATGGCTGCGCGGCTGGGTGTTTAGCGGTTTTCCTTGGCTGGATTTAGGCATCGCGCAAACAGCAAGCCCGCTGGGTGGTTTTTTGCCTATTGTTGGCGAATATGGTGTAAGTTTCATTGTGGTGGGATTAGCCGGTGTGCTGGCTTGGTTTGTGCAGCGTTGGGTTCAGGCGCCTCGGTTGGTGCGCGGGCCTGCATTGTGGTTGTTGGGTTCGCTCGTGTTTTTTCTCGGTTTAGGGAGCTTGCTCGGGCGCGTGGCTTGGACGCATCCGACCGCCAGCCCGCTATCGGTCGGTATTGCCCAGGCCAATGTGCCGCAAATGCAAAAATTTGATCCCGCATTTCTCAATAAAACCCTGCAAACTTACGTTTCCCTTACCGAGCAAATGGGGTCGGTCTCTTTGGTTATTTGGCCCGAAACCGCCATCCCTGATGTGTTCAGTGATTTAGATTGGTTTAAAAAATTACTGGATGACCGCGCCAAAACGCATCATCAAGATTTTTTAGTGGGCGCATTCACTCAAGATGCCCAAGGACGCTACTACAACACATTGGTGGGTGTGCCCGATGCGGTCGGCTTGCATCGCAAAGCCCACTTAGTGCCGTTTAGCGAGTACATGCCGCTGCGGCCGATTATTGATTTGTTTGCGGGCATGATCGACATTCCTATGTCGGATTTAACCCCCGGCGCACCAAACCAACCTTTGCCACAAGTGCAAGGCATTAAAGTGGGGGCTTCTATTTGTTATGAAGCCGATTTTGCCCGCGATATCCGAAAAAGTTTGCCCGCAGCCGGTTTTTTGGTGAATGTATCGAACGACTCTTGGTTTGGCGACAGTTTTGCCCCGCATCAAAATTTGCAAATGGCGCAAGTGCGGGCATTAGAGTTTGGTCGGCCCATGGCGCGCGCCACCAATACCGGCATCTCCGCCTTTATAGATGCACAGGGGCGCATCGTGCAAAAGCTCGGGGTAAATCAGCAAGGCGTACTGGTCGGCAGCATTCAGCCCGATCAGGGCAGCACCCCGTTTTATTGGTTGCAATCGTGGCCGATAATTGTTTTAAGTCTATTGCTCTTAACAGGCGTTGCTGGCTTTCGGTTGCGAAAACCTTATGGCCGATAAGCTCCTAGCGCGTTCCTAATTTACAGCGCTTATTTATAAGACGGGCGTGTACCGCCCCGTGCGTTTCTGCGTGAAGCCATGGATGGATTCGTGCAGAGACTTTTTAGGGAACCTCATTGCCGCCCTAAGACTCCCAATGAGGGCTAATTTACACAGCGGAATGTTTCATGCACCTTGATCCTAACGATACTGCGCCGGGCATCAGCGCCTTGGCCTTGCAACCCCGGCGATTTAATCGGGCATTTTTTACCACCGTTTGGGCATTGGCCAAACCGTACTTTATGCACTCAGAAGATCGCTGGAAGGCGCGCGGCTTTCTCCTAGCAATCATTGCGACCACCTTATTGTTGGTCACCATCAACCTGCAAATCACCGACTGGTACAACCGTTTTTACAACGCGTTGCAAAATTACGATCAACCGGGCTTTTGGAAGCTTTTGGGCGAATTTGCCTTGCTGGCATTTGGTGCCATCGCCTTGAGTGTGTACCAAACCTATCTCTCGCAGCTCTTAGATTTACGCTGGCGGCGCTGGCTGACGGGCGATTACTTGGCGCGCTACTTATCGGCGCAAACCTATTACCACATGGAAGTTTTTCAGCGCGGGCAAGATAACCCCGATCAACGCATCGCCGATGATTTAAATATGTTCTCGCAGCTCACCACGAGCTTGTTTACCGGCATATTGGGTTCGGTGGCCAATTTGGTGGCGTTTGTGGGCTTGCTCTGGGTGTTGTCATCGAAGGTCGTGATTCCTTGGGGTGGCGCGGAGCACCATATTCCGGGTTTTTTGGTTTGGGTGGCGCTTATATACGCCGTGGCTTGGACTTGGGTGGCCGCTAAAGTAGGCAATCCTTTGATTTGGCTTAACTTTAATCAACAACGTTTACAAGCCGATTTTCGTTTTAGCCTAGTGCGGTTGCGTGAAAACAGCGAGGCCGTCGCCTTTTATGGCGGCGAGCATAAAGAGCAAGCCTTGTTTAAAGGTCGGTTTGATCGGGTATTTGATAACTACAAGCGGCTGATTTTAAGACAAAAACGCTTCAACTGGTTTAGCAGTTATTTCAGCCAAGTGGCCGTGATTCTGCCCTTTCTGGCGGCGGCGGCGGCGTATTTCACCAAAGCGGTGCCTTTGGGTTTTTTAATGCAGGTGAGTTCTGCCTTCGGCAATGTGCAAAGCGCCTTTGCCTACATTGCCCAGAGCTACGATAACTTTGCCCAATGGCACGCGGTGGTGGATCGTCTGCAAGGTTTTCGCCGGCAAGTCATGACCATAGAAACCCTGCATCAGAATCAGGCACAAATTCATCGCGCCGGCTTAGCAAAAGATAGCGAGGCCGCGTTAACTGTGCGCGATTTTGCGATTTTGCTGCCCGATGGTCGTGCCTTAATTAATCACTTAAATCTCAGCGTGTTGCCGGGTGAGCATTTACTCATTATGGGTAAATCCGGGGCGGGTAAAAGCACGTTACTGCGCGGGTTGGCGGGAATTTGGCCATTTGGGCAGGGGCAGGTGGCTTTGCCTGAGGGGTCGAGCACGCTATTTTTACCGCAACGGCCCTATTTGCCTTTGGGAACCTTGCGCGATGCGCTGCTGTACCCACAGGCGGCCAACACGACAGCCGATGATATTTTGCAAGAGGTGTTAACGCTTGTGGGTTTGCCTGCGCTTTGCCCTCTGTTGGATGCCATTGAACCTTGGCCGCAAATTTTATCCTTAGGCGAGCAACAACGCATCGCCATGGCGCGTATTATTTTGCAACAACCCCGATTAGTCTTTATGGATGAAGCCACTTCAGCATTAGATGAAGCCAGCGAGCAAGCACTGTATCAATTAATTTTTAGATTGATGCCCGCTATGACGGTGGTGAGTGTGGGGCACCGCGCCACGTTGCGCGCTCTGCATGAGCGCCGCTTGGTTTTGGATGAAGCGGTGCTGGTTGAAAGCTAAAAGGCAACGCACCGGCGTGGAATGCGCGCGATAATTTGCGTGGCGATTAAGCCCGCACATCAATGGCATTGCCCAAGTTGCTCGGGTTGCTTGTCACGGGTGCTGGGCTATTTTGAACCACGGCATTAATGAGTGGTAATACGCCTTGCGCTTGAATATCCATCGATTTTTTCAGCATGGCCATTTGCGCCACTTCTTGAACTTGTGATTGCGCGACCGTGCCCGAGTTTTGAACAAGGCTACTGATGCCAGATAAGCTGCTGCTCATAATAAGCTCCTGAATTTAGGGTTAAATTTATCGTGATTGAGATTAACGCGGTCCCTGATGAGGCTCCTCATGAATCAAGATATCGGCACCGGGGAATAAAACTTGAATGCGTTCGGCGACTTCATCGCCAATCACATGCGCCTCTGCTAAATTTAAATCGTTACGCAGGTAAATATAGAGCTGAATAATCATCGTGCGCCCCGCCATGCGGGTGCGAATGTGGTCGGCGGCGCGTACATCGGGGTGCCCTACGGCGAGAGAGTGGATTTTAAGTTCGCTGCCATCTAATACCTCCCGATCCATCAGCTGATCGAGCGCTTGGCGCCCCACATGCCACGCGCCCAAAAGGATGAAGATGCCCACAGCGGTGCCGAATAGCGGATCTATCCAATTCATACCTTGATTCGCCAGCAAAAGCGCGGCAATGGTGGCGGCGTTCACCACAAAATCAGAGCCATAATGCGCGGCATCGGCCTTAATAGCGGGTGATTGAGTAATTTTGATCACATGGCGCTGGAATAAGAGCAAGCTGGCCGTGGCCGCCATGGAAATCACCATCACCAAGATACCTAAATTTGCCGTATCAATCGGTTGGGGGCGAATGAGCCTTTGCACCGCCTCTAAAAATAAAAAAGCACCAGAGCCAGCAATAAACATGGTTTGCGCCAGTGCGGCCAAAGGTTCGGCCTTGCCGTGGCCAAAACGGTGATCATCATCGGGGGGTTGCAAGGCAATGCGCACAGCAAATAGCGTCACCAAAGAGGCGAATAAATCCATGGTGGAATCAATTAATGAGGCCATCATGCTGATTGAGTTTGTGCTGATCGTGGCAATTAACTTTAATATAATCAACAACAAAGCAACAATAACCGAAGCCATGGTGACCCTGCGCAGTAAGCGTGCCTCGCGGCTAGACATGGGCTGGTTCCTATAAAA
>DZCK01000181.1 GCA_022730245.1 Halothiobacillus neapolitanus | reverse complement strand
GTTATTCCATTCGTAAGTGCCGCAACACAGCGAATCGCCCTCAAAAGCCCGTCCCGAAGGGTTGCTGCCCAAAAGACGCAACACGTCGTTATCGGCCTTGGCATCTTAGGATAACTAAGACCGGCGGCCTCTGCCTCGTTTTGCGGCTTTTGGCTCAGTAACTCGGCTCACCAAGGATTTGATCAGAGGCTCCCTAAGGGTTAAAACCGGATGGTGTGCCTGTTTTTCAGCGAGATAGCCAATGGCATTGAGCAGGATTAAACCTTTTTTAAAGTTTCCGGGTGCAATGAGCGTGACCAATTCATCCGAAACGATGCGCCAGCGGGGGTGGTGTGTGTTTGGCATAAGGACTCCTTTGCTGAATTTTAGAACAGGGGTTTCATGTTAATCTGAAGCCTCTTTACACCCTTTAATTTGATATAAAATCATAGGCATCACCATGGCTGAACCCAGCGAAAACCTAATTTGGATTGATCTTGAAATGACCGGGCTTGATCCTGCCACCGACACCATCATTGAAATGGCCACCATCGTGACCGATAAACATTTAAATATTTTGGCAGAAGGACCGGTTATTGCGATAGCGCACCCGCAAAGCACCCTCGATGCGATGGATGATTGGAATAAACGCACCCACGGCGAGAGTGGTTTAATCGCGCGGATACAAGCCAGTAGCGTGACGATGCGCCAAGCAGAATTACAAACGCTCGAGTTTTTGCAGGCGTGGGTGGTGCCGGGTAAATCCCCTATGGCCGGTAACAGCATTTGCCAAGATCGCCGGTTTTTAGTGCGTTTAATGCCGCAGCTGGAGCAGTTTTTTCACTATCGAAATTTGGATGTGTCCACGGTAAAAGAGCTTGCGCGCCGCTGGAATCCCAGCGTTTTTCAAGGCTTGAAAAAAGGCGCTAATCATCAAGCCCTAGATGATATTCGGGGCTCGATTGGTGAGCTTGTGTATTACCGTTCTACTTTTTTCAGGCTTTAAGCGCTGCGCTGAGTTTGGGGTAAGGCAATCGGTACATCATCGCGGTTGCCCCAATCCGACCATGCGCCGGGGTACCCTCGAACCGCTTTAAAGCCTAAATGTTTCAAGATAAAAAACATCAAACTTGAACGCCGATGGCTTTGGCAATACACCGCAAGGGTGCGATTCACTTCGGGCGTGATGCCTTCTGCCGCCAAAGCCGCCAAAATTGCTTCATCGGGCAGTAAATACTGAGGGTTCTTGGGATCAAAACAGCGTTGCCAATCAAAATGAATGGCGCCGGGTACATGCCCCGCATGGCGCGATCGTTGATCTAAACCCAAATATTCGGCTTCGCTGCGGGTATCGAGCACGATCCAGGGTTGCTGCGCATCTTGTATTCCTTCCCTGATCATTTCTGCCGTGCAGAGGTGTGGGCTCGCTTCAAGCCGCTTTAAGCTCGGTGTGGCTTGCGGCGGCGGCGGGCTGCTTTGGGTTTCAAAGCCTGCGGCCAAGAGTGCGGCTCGCCCACCATCGACAAGATGAGTTTGTTCTACACCACATAAAGCCAGTGTCCAAGCGAGGCGAGCGGCTGCCAAACCTTGGCTGTCATCAATAATGAAAATAGGGCGCTTATCGCTCACCCCTGTGTGGGCAAATGCTTGATTTAAATTATCAATCGGTGCAACTAAGCCCACCGTGTCGCCCAGGCTCGTTACAATTTGATTGAAATCAACCCAATGTGCGCCCCGCAAGGACAACCCCTCGGGCGGGCTCATATCAAGCAGAATAGGGGATGCAACAGTCGCACCATGCGCGCTGTGTGCGGTATCGAAGATGAATTTTACGTCGTCGGCAGTGGTGAATATCATTATTTAATCAATGGATTAGTAATCGTTATGTCTGGTGGTCTATATCGCAAACAACCATAATACATTTTGATGGGATTTTCATCCCTTGCGTGGTTAATGCGGGATAAACCCGCCCCCACAGGGTATGATCCGCGCTAAATTTTGATGGCTAAGTTTGGGGGGTAAAGCATGGCATGCAACATCGCAGTGGCGGGCGTTAATGGCCGCATGGGGCGGGTTTTAATCGAGGCGATTGGTCAAAATCTGGCCGCAAAATTGGGTGCAGCGCTGGTGCGATCTGGCAGCCCGTTGCGCGGGCAGGATGCCGGTGCGCTCGCGGGTGTGGGCAGGCTTAATTGCCCGGTGCAAGATGATTTATCTGCGGCGCTTAATCAGTTTGATGTGCTCATTGATTTCACCTCAATTGATTCGACCTTGGCTAATTTAAGTTTATGCCGTGCCGCTGGGCGTGCCATGGTGATTGGCACAACAGGCTT
>DZCK01000060.1:4062-10773 GCA_022730245.1 Halothiobacillus neapolitanus | reverse complement strand
GGCCTCTGCCTCGTTTTGCGGCTTTTGGCTCAGCAACTCGGCTCACCAAGGATTTAATCAGAGGTTTCTTGACGCTTACTGCCAAGCGGGTGCCATGATTTACGGTAAATTCTGGCAGCCTCGTGGGTTCTGTCTATACTTCATTAAATTAAATGAATGGAGCCCGCCCGCGTGACTTTTATCCCTATGCCCAGCACGAATGGATTGGATTCCACGGCCAAGCGTGCTGAAATCCGCCGCTATTTTCACACCACGATGGATACCTTTGAGCAACTGTTCAGCTTGCTTAAAGATGATTCGGTTTTCTACCAGCGCCCCGAGCCGCTGCGTCATCCGCATATTTTTTATTTTGGCCACACCGCTGTTTTTTTCGTGAATAAATTAGTGCTCGCCAAATTACTCCCTGAGCGCATTAACCCGACATTTGAATCGATATTTGCCATTGGTGTAGATGAAATGAGTTGGGATGATCTCAACGATAGCGCCCAAAACTGGCCCTCGGTTGAAGAAACCCGTGCCTATCGTGCACAGGTGCGCGCCGCGATTGATACGCTCATCCAATCGACCCCACTCCACTTACCCATCGATTGGGAATCCCCTTTTTGGCCTATTTTAATGGGCATTGAGCATGAACGAATTCATCTGGAAACCTCCTCCGTTTTAATTCGTCAAACCGCACTGTCATTAATTACCCCCCAGCCCAACCATTGGCCCGTGCACACCGCTGTGGGTGCCGCCCCCAAAAACCAACTGATCGAACTCCCCGCAGGCAGCGTTAATCTTGGCAAAAAAGATGCACACTATGGCTGGGATAACGAATATGGCCAGCATAAGGCAGATATACCTGCCTTTGCGGCCAGCCAATACTTGGTCAGCAATGGGGAATTTTTAGAATTTGTCACCGCCGGTGGCTACCAAACCGATGCCTACTGGCGCGAGGAAGGTTTGGCTTGGCGCCAGTTCAAGCAACCGCAGCATCCCATTTTTTGGGTGGCCGACCCCACTCAGCCCACGGGATTTCGATACCGCACACTCGCAACCGAAATTGCGCTGCCGCTTAATTGGCCCGTTGATGTGAATCAGCTCGAAGCCGAGGCCTTTTGCTGCTGGAAAGCCGCCCAAACCGGCGAGCCAATTCGCCTGCCGTTCGAGGACGAATGGCAACGCATTTATGATGAATCGAACATTGCCGATCAAGCCGATTGGCAGGGCGCGCCGCCCGGCAATATTGCCCTTGCGCATGCCGCCAGCGCGTGTGCGGTCGACCGTTTCAAACAAGGGCATTTTTTTGATGTGATCGGCAATGTGTGGCAGTGGACAAACACGCCCATCGCGCCGTTCGATGGCTTCAAAGTGCATCCCTTGTACGATGATTTCACCACTCCCACGTTTGATGGCCGCCATAATTTAATCAAAGGCGGTTCGTTTATCAGCACCGGCAACGAGGCCTTGCGCTCGGCGCGCTACGCGTTTCGTCGGCATTTTTACCAACACGCCGGTTTCCGTTATGTGAAAAGCCACTATAGCGAGCCTAAAACCACCGCGATGTACGAAACCGATGCACTGGTGAGCCAATATTGCGAATTTGGTTGGGGCGCGGGCTATTTTGGGGTCGAAAACTTTGCGGCGCGCTGTGCCCAACTGTGCGTGCAAGCCATGGGCGATCGGCCCAAAAAAAATGCGCTGGATATTGGCTGCGCGACTGGCCGCTCAACCTTTGAGCTGGCTGCCGCCTTTGATTCCGTCACGGGATTAGATTTCTCCGCACGATTTATTCAAGCGGCCGAACAAATGCGCGCGCAGGGGCAAATTCGCTACACCCTGCCCACCGAGGGTGAACTCATTGATTACTGTGCCGCCACACTGCCTCAGGCACTGGCAAAAACCCCCGCCAAAGTCGCCTTTTGGCAGGCCGATGCCTGTAATCTCAAACCCCAATTTACGGGCTACGATTTAATATTTGCTGGCAATCTCATTGATCGGTTATACGATCCGGAAAAATTCCTAGCCGATGCCAGCCATCGCCTGAATCCCGGCGGTTTACTTATTCTCACCTCGCCCTACACCTGGCTTGAGGCACACACGCCCAAAGCCAAATGGCTGGGCGGCTTTAAGCGTGATGGCGAGGCCGTGACCACGCTGGATGGCTTAACGGCGCATTTAGGCAGCGCATTTAACTTGATTGCCCAGCACGAAATCCCATTTGTCATTCGTGAAACCGCCCGCAAATTCCAGCATAGTGAGGCGCATATGACCATCTGGGAAAAACGACGTGACTAATCCGCCCATCAATCAGCCCGTTGATTTTGAACATTTTATCACCCGTGAACATACCGATTGCGTGAAATATGATGCCAGAGCAGCCCGTTTTGGCCGGGCTGATGTTATCCCCCTGTGGGTGGCTGATATGGATTTTGCCGCCCCCGACTGCGTGCGCCATGCCCTTGCAGAGCGGGTAGCACATCCTATTTATGGCTACAGTATCTACACTGATGAATTTTTTACCGCCATCATCAACTGGCAACAGGCGCGTCATAGCTGGCAGGTATCGCGTGAGGCGATTGTGCCGTTACCGGGCATTGTGCCGGCGTTAAATTTATTGATACAGGCGTTAACCCAGCCCGGCGATGGCGTTTTAGTGCAAACGCCCGTCTACCCGCCCATTCATCAGCTGCCCTTAAATCACAGCTGCGTGTTGCTCGAAAACGCGCTGATTCAAACCCCGCAAGGCGCCCTGATTGATTGGCCCGATTTTGAAGAAAAAATTGCCCAAGCCCGCGTGTTTGTGCTCTGCTCGCCGCATAATCCCGTGGGTCGGGTTTGGCAACTCGATGAACTCACGCGAATAGCCGAGGTGTGTGCCCGTCAAAACGTGATTGTTTTAGTGGATGAAGTTCATGCCGATTTAGTGTTCTCTCCCCATCGGCATATCCCTTTTGCCCGCGTGATGGCGGCAAAAAACACCCGCTGCATCACCCTTAATGCACCGTCTAAAACGTTTAACATTGCCGGGCTAAACACCGCCTATGCCCTTGTCGAGCACCCAGCGCTGCGCGATCAGTTAACCCATGCGCTTCAAGCGGCGGGCTTAACCTCCGGTCATTGTTTTGGCATTACCGCCCTGATAGCGGCCTATCAAAAGGGGGCGCCTTGGCTCGATCAACTGCGGGTAGCTTTGCAACACAACCGAGATTTTGTCGTTGACTATTTTAATCAAAACAATCACGGCATCAGCGTAGTGCGTCCAGAAGCCAGTTTTTTATTATGGTTAGATTGCAACGCGCTCATGGCGAGAAAAAATCTGCCCAATGACGCAGCATTGGCAGATTTTTTTATTCAAAAAGCCAAGCTGGGGTTAAATCCTGGTTTGAGTTTTGGCACACCCGGTGCCGGGTTTATGCGGCTCAATATCGGCTGCCCACTATCCGTGCTTAAAACCGCATTAAATCAACTAAATCAAGCCATTAACGCAGATAATTAAACAAAGACAAGCCTTGAATTTTCACCATGCTTTGCTGGGTTGCCTGCAAATTGATATAGCTTTGGTTGAGCTGAGTAATCGCCGTTGCCATATCCGTATCGCGCAAGGTAGATAACGTTTGCTGCGTAATAACGTTTTGAGCCGCGTTATCATTTTTAGCTGCATCGAGCGTATTTAGGGTATTCCCCATACTGCCCCGCGCATCGGTGACCTGATTCATCACCGCATCAATATCTTTTTGCGCATTGGCATACACCGTTTGCACATTGGCCGGTTGCGTGGTAATGGCGGTTTTTAATTGATTAATAATTTGCAAAATACTGGCACTGCCACCGGTAGAGGCGCTGGTTGCGAGCTGAAATACCCCCCCAGCCGGTTGATTAATGCCCACTTTTTGACCATCGGCGATGACGAGATTAACGGGTGTTGCCGAAGACACCGCCGAATTTAATACACCACTGGCATCATAAGGTTGCGCGCGCGCGGCTGTGCCAGAAAACAAATACTCACCCCGTTCATCGGTTGAATTTATTTGCGATGTTAGCGCTTTTTGCATTTGATCGAGCTGATCGGCCAGCGCACCTAATGACGTCCCGCTTTGTGCGGCGTTATTCGCCCCAATGGCCACATCACGCACACTTTGTAAAATACTGGTAATCGAACCCAAGGTCGCTTCCTGCACCTGAACCTTACCGGTTGCGTTATCAATATTGGTGCTGTATTGCTGATCTTTACTGCTTTGCACCGCCAAATTGCTCGCTTGGGCAAACGCGACAGGATCATCTGCGGGGTTTGTAAGCTTAATCCCGGAGGCAATCTGCGCTTGATTTTGCAACATGGTGCTTTGCTGTTGCTGCATATTGCTCAGGCCTTGGGTATAAATCATCGAGGTAGACACACGCATAACAAATACTCCTTAACGAAAGGCAGACAGCAAAGATTGGAACAAGGTGTTTGCAGTGCTAATCGACTGAGCCAACGCTTGGTAATTTTGCTGATACTTCATCAAATTAGCGGCTTCTTCATCCAAATTAACGCCTGAAACTGACTGCTGCTGCGCGGTCAAGTTCGCTAACGTTGAGCTTGCCGCCGCCGCCGAGAGCGCAACCCCCGCCGCAAACGCCCCTGCTTGGCTCATGGCCTGCCCAACCGAATCACTCAAATTTGAGCCATCATTCGCATTCACCGCACTTTGGCCCACTAAATTCGTGCTGCTCAATGCAAATAAGGCATTAATTTGTGCGTTATCGCGAGAATACGCGGGCTGCCCTGCCGCTGCTGCGGCAATGCCCGAGGCGCTGCTTTGCTGCGCCACATTAATTTTACCCGCCGCACCCACGGTGGGCAGAATATTGAGCACATCGCCCGATTGCGGTGTGCCCGAAAAATTCATGCTTAAACCTGGCAAACTTAACGCGCCCCCCGATGCCACGGCAACAGGCGCCGCGCCATTATCGGGCTGGGTGCGCACTTGCCAATTGGTGCCATCGTATCTTGCCGTGTAGGTTTGCCCGGTCAGCAAGCTCGGATCGGTATAGCTACCGGTGACTGCGCCGGTGCCTTTATTGGTGACGAGCGCGGTGGTTTGCGGGGCAAAATCGGCGGTTGGTGTAAATAAATTGCGCCCCGTATTCCCTTGTAAATCAACCCCAGCGGTTTGGTTTTTATTCACCTGATCGGCGAGCACGAGCGCGGCTTGCCCCAGCTGATTGCGCAGCGGGGTAATGAGCTGGCTTTGTGCCTGCAGCATGCCGCCCAAGGTGCCGCCGGTGACTTTAGTCGTGATATCGGTATTGCCCAGCATAATACTGAGGCCAGAAGGCGGATTACCCACCGTTAGAGGCGTCGCCGTACCATTAAGCACCAAGGCTTGCCCGGAGCCCAAACTCAAATTGATGTTGCCTTGGCCATCAGAGGTAGCTTTGACATCAATTTGTGCCGAAATTTTATTGATTAACAAATCGCGTTGATCGAGCAAATCATTAGGGGGTGCATTGGGATTGATGGCCAAGGCTTTGCTGATTTGATCATTCAATTGCCCCACTTGCTCGGCATAGGTGTTAATTTGCCGCCCAATATCGCCGGCCTGTTGCCCGATTTGGCTATCTAGATTTTGTAGTTGGGTATCAATTTGGTTGAATTTGCTGGCGAGCGCCTGAGCTGATCCCAAAAAAGCCGAACGCGCGGTTAAATCAGTCGGGTTAGCGGCAACCGCTTGGGTCGCATTAAAAAAAGCTTGAGTTTGCTGCGCAATACCGGTTTTGGTATCGCCCAAAAGCTGCGTGGCCTGAGTTGAAAAGTTGTTTAAAAAACTTAAGCGACTGTTATCAGAGGTGGCTGAATTGAGCTGGCTTACGACAAATTGATCGTAACTTCGCGTCACCGATGCCACTTGCACACCGGAGCCTATGTATCCACCCGATTGATATTGCGGCGCAAGAGTCGCTAAATTAACGCTCTGACGGGAATAACCAGGTGTATTCGCGTTCGCAACGTTCTGGCCGGTGGTTGTTAACGCTTGCTGCATGGAGAGCAAACCCGATACGGAATTACTCATTAAATCGGGCATGGCGATAACCTCGTGGTTGGAGTGTGGCACAACATATTAAATCTTATCGGCCACAGACGTAAAAACTTGAGCACCGTTCATTAACCGGCCACTGTGGTGGGCAAACCCTGCGATACTTGCGTTCCGGCCGGCGTGACAGGTGACTCGGGAATGCGCCCAGAGCGCATAATCGCAATGAGTTTATCGGCATATTGCGGATCGGTTGCATAGCCCGCCTTTTGTAGTTCACGCGCAAAATTTTCTGGGTTACCTTTGGCGGCTAACACTTGGCTATAACGCGGATTATTATGCAAAAACTGCACAAAATCGTTAAAAGAAGCCCCAACGGAATCATAAGCACGAAACGCGGCTTTGCGCTGCACCATCGCACCCCCTTCAAACTCTAGCGTATTGACGGTTTGCTTAGCGCCTTGCCACGATGAATCGGCCTTAATGCCAAAAAAATTGTAATTAGCACCACCCTGTGCGTTAGTCGGCAAGTGCTTGCCCCAACCGGTTTCCAGCGCCGATTGCGCCACCAATACTTGGGCGGGGATGCCCAGTTTTTTTGCGGCCGCTTCGGCATGAGGCAAAATCGCATTCACAAATGCCTCGGGCGAATCCCAATATTTGGGTGGGGTAGCGCTCGCCGTTAAAACCGTAGCCGGTGCGGCGGGCAAGG
>DZCK01000060.1:0-4043 GCA_022730245.1 Halothiobacillus neapolitanus | reverse complement strand
TTTATCCGACGCTGAAATGGCCAAACCTTCGCCCGCCTTGGGCAACACAAACGCACGCAACGCCATATTGCGCTCAGGTAATTTAAAGGCTCGCGGGGTGTCTTCGATTGGCGCACTGGCCGCCGCCGCGGGATGAAGCAAAAATGCTTTGGGTTTTACATCCGCCGAGGCCGGTTGGGTGTCTTGTTTTAACTGTTGCTCAATCATGCCCGCAAGCCCAATCCCACCATGGGCGGCTATTTTTTGGGCAACTTCTTTATCCATCATGCCTTGAAAAGTTTGGCCTTGTTGGCTATCCATTAAGCCATCTTGGGGCGTTGCATCACGCATCGATTTAAGCATCATGGAAATGAACTGCGTTTCAAACTGATGCGCCACGGTTTTAAGCGCCGCACGCGGATCGCTTTTCGCTGTCGTTTTTAAACGCGCCAAGCCTTGAAAATCGCTGTAGCTTGTCACATCAACGTTTTGACTTATGGCCATATCGCCCCCTTAAACACCCGCTATCAACTACTGGGTGAGTACATCAAATCACAATCAATTGCGCTTTGAGCGCACCGGCGCTTTTCAGCGCTTCCAGAATGGCCACCAAATCTGAAGGTGAAGCCCCCACGGCATTAACGGCTTTAACAATATCGTTCAACGTGACGCCGGGATTAAACAAAAATGCCCGTTTCTTATCTTCTTTAACGCCCACTTGCGAATTAGGCACCACCGCTGTTTGGCCTTTAGAAAACGGCGCGGGCTGCGATACATCCAAATTTTCTTTGACGGTTACCGTAATATCACCATGCGATACGGCGGCGGCCTCAATGCGCACATTTTGGCCAATCACCACGGTGCCCGTGCGGGCATTCACCACCACTTTAGCCGCGCCCTCACCCGGGCTTACCTCGATATTTTCGAGCACCGACATAAAGCTCACGCGAGAATTGGCATCTTGGGGGGCACGCACACGCACCGTGCCGCCATCCACGGCTTCAGCCACTCCGCCGCCCAACGCCTGATTAATGGCTTGTTCCATATTTTTGGCCGTTGTGAAATCGGGGGTATTTAAATCCAAAAACACAGAATTTACCCCACCCATCGTGCTGGCAATGCTGCGTTCAACCATGGCGCCATTCGGGATGCGGCCTGCTGTCGGAATATTGACGGTCACGCGCGAGCCATCTTTACCGCTGGCATCTAAGCCACCCACCAACATACTGCCTTGGGCAATGGCATAAATTTGACCATCAACCCCCTTCAAGGGCGTCATCAATAGCTCGCCGCCGCGCAAGCTTTTCGCATTGCCAATGGAGGATACAGTTACATCAATTTGCTGCCCCGGTTTGGCAAACGGCGGTAAATTGGCGGTTACCATCACCGCCGCGACGTTTTTAAGCTGCACATTGCCCGCGCCAGCGGTAGAAAGCCCTTGGCGCGCCAGCATGTTTTGAATACTTTGCAGCGTAAACGGCACTTGGGTTGTTTGATCGCCCGTACCGGGCAAACCCACCACAATGCCATACCCGATGATTTGGTTATCACGCACGCCCGCAAACGAGGCCAAATCTTTAATCCGCTGCGTGGGTTCTACCGTTAATGCCAAACCCAACGCGGGCCACATTAAGCCCAGCAACATCATCAAAACTAAATGGCGCATAAGGAGCCTCGCTTAAAACGGGAAAATCGGGCTGTTAAAGAAGCGGGCTAACCAGCCCATATTATTGGCATCGTTCACGGCTCCGGTGCCGCCATAAGAGATATGCGCATCCGCAATTCGGGTGGAAAGTACCGTGTTATCGGGTGCAATATCTTGTGGGCGGATAAGACCAGATAATTTCACCGATTCGGTGCCCTGGTTAATGCCAATAAACTTTTGCCCTTGAATAAACAAACTGCCATTGGCATAAACACGCGCCACGGTGACGGTAATTTGGCCATTTAAACTATTGGTTTGGGCACTGGTGCCATTGCCTTTAAATTGGTTGGCGGTGGTCATCTGCACGCCAAACCGATTCATAATATTGGCAGATAACCCCGCTACGGCAGGCGGTGTAATGGCGACAGAATCAGCTTTGCCCGTCGCGGTCGTGGCGCTTTTGGTGCCATTCATACTTTCTTGCAAAACCACCGTTAAAATATCACCCACGCGATACGGGCGCGCATCCACAAACATGTTATCCATTTGGCCGGGTTGATAAATCGAGCCATTATTTTGCATGGGGTTATTTTGCGATTCCTCCGGCGGCATCACCACCGCAAAAGCCGGATCAGGTTTTGTTGGCGGCAAGCTCGCGCAACCCGCCAGCGTGAATGCGACAAAACCAACCATACCCATTGCCCGAAACTTAACCATGATCGCCGCGCTCCTCATCACCCAATTACACATTTTGATTTAAGGTTTGCAACATGCTGGATGTGGTTGAAATGGCCTTAGAATTCATTTCATAGGCGCGCTGGGTTTCAATCATGCTAACCAGCTCTTCAACCACATTCACGTTCGAACTTTCCAACATGCCCTGCTGTAACGTGCCCACACCATTTAAACCGGGTGTGCTGGCTTGGGGCGCGCCACTGGCGCCAGATTCCAAAAAGAGGTTGTTGCCAATCGGCTGCAAACCGGCGGGATTCACAAAATCGGCCAGCGTAACCGACCCCACTTGCGACGGCTGCGCTTGCCCCGGCAACTGAACGCTCACGGTACCATCGCTGCCGATGGTTATAGACTGCGCACCTTGCGGCACTGTAATGGCGGGCTGCAAAGGCATGCCGTTGGCATTCACCACTTGGCCGGTGCTGTTCAAGCTAAACGTCCCATCGCGGGTATACGCCTCGGTGCCATCGGGCTGCAATATCTGGAAAAAACCACGGCCATTCACCGCCAAATCGAGCGCGTTATTGGTGGTAACTAAATTACCTTGCGTGTGGTTTTTTTCAGTCGCGACCACTTTAACGCCGGTACCGATATTTAACCCCGTAGGCACCTGATTTTGCTGAGTATCGGCTGAGCCGACTTGGCGATAATTTTGATAGACCAAATCTTCAAATACCGCGCGATCCTGCTTAAAGCCGGTGGTATTGACGTTAGCCAAATTGTTAGAAATAACCGACATGCGGGTTTGCTGGGCATCAAGGCCGGTTTTTGCGATCCATAGAGCGGGAGTTGTCATCGGTTAATCCTCAACTAAAGGCCAATAATTTATCGGCTGCAGCACTGTTGTCGTCTGCGGTTTTAATCATCTTGGTTTGCATTTCAAACAGTCGGCCGTATTCGATCATTTTCACCATTGAATCGACGGGGTTCACATTGCTCCCCTCCAGCACACCGGTCGCCAGTTGAACCGTGGCATCCGGCTGTGGTGGTGGCGTATTCGGCTTTAAGCCAAACAAACCATCGCTGCGTTTTTCCAAGCTTGCCAGCGGGGGATTAACCAGTTTTATCCGATCAATTAATGCCGGTGCATTAATGGTGCCGCCTAAAGGGATAATCGAAATAGAACCATCGGCCAAAATATCGATTTTGCTGGCGGGCGGAATCGCAATGGGGCCCTGATTGCCCATGACCGAATCTCCCTCAGCGGTTTGCAGCTGCCCGTTGGGCGAGAGGTGTAAATCACCGCGCCGGGTATAGGCTTCAGTGCCATCGGGCGCCTGAACCGCGATAAACCCCTGCCCTTTCAAGGCCACATCCAAATCACGCCCCGTGGTCATAAGTGGGCCTTGTTCAAAATCGGTACCCGTGCGCACATCCTGCGCGTAAACCCGGCTGGCGTAGCCCGGACCATACACCGGCATCGATTGAAACGCATCCAAATCCGCCTTAAACCCTTGGGTGCTTACATTCGCCAAATTATTGGCATTGGTGGCTTGGGCAAGCAGGGTTTGCTTGGCACCACTCATCACGATATAGGCTAAACGATCCATCACCGTCTCCCATGAATACTAGATACGAGTGATTAAGCAGATGTTGTGCCAACTTATGCGAATACGTCGCCATAAGCATAAAAAAACGGGCACTTGCCCGTTTTCAACCCACGGCCAAACCGCGCAATAATCAC
>DZCK01000006.1 GCA_022730245.1 Halothiobacillus neapolitanus | reverse complement strand
CACGAGGGGGCGGGCTTATAAGATCAAGGGGGATTTGTGCATACCACTCGCTTACAATGAGCGCGGGTATATATTTGGAGTACACCGAATGGCGGCATCGGCTCGGGGGCAAATCCCTGTCAATAATTTGGATCCACTTTTATTCCCATTTGAGGGCAGCCGCTTAATTGAGGCCAGTGCAGGCACGGGCAAAACGTTTACGATTGCCTTGCTGTATTTGCGTCTTATTTTAGGCCACGGCTGCACGCCCTTAATGCCGCCGCAAATTTTGGTGACTACCTTTACCGAGGCCGCAGCCGATGAACTGCGCGCACGTATCCGAATCCGTTTGGCTGATGCCGCCCGGGTGTTTTCAGCAGGCGATGGCAGCCATGCCGATGCGCACTTGGCCGCGTTGTCGCAAGCCTATACCGAGCCTGCCGCGCGGCAGCAAGCGGCGTTTCGCTTAATTCAAGCGGCCAATTGGATGGATGAAGCGGCTATTTTTACGATTCACGGCTGGTGTCAGCGCATGTTAACTAGCCATGCGTTTCATAGCCGGGCATTGTTTGAGCAAACGGTGCTCACCTCGCTTGCGCCATTAATTGCCGAGGCGGTGCAAGATTATTGGCGCATTCATGTGTATGCCTTACCCGAAGCGCAGGCGGCATTAGCGGCGCGGTGTTTGGGCAACCCGATGGCGTTGGTTCGCCAACTTAAATCGTTATTGCAACGTGATGGCACGGCGATTTGGGTGGATGGGTTTGAGGTTT
This sequence comes from Halothiobacillus neapolitanus, assembly GCA_022730245.1. GTDB lineage: Bacteria > Pseudomonadota > Gammaproteobacteria > Halothiobacillales > Halothiobacillaceae > Halothiobacillus > Halothiobacillus neapolitanus_A. The sequence continues at coordinate 37,499 of DZCK01000006.1, read as the reverse complement.
CGCCGGCGGGTTTAGATTTTTTCACTTTGATTTCTGGCTTGCATAAAGCCGCGCAGGCGGTTTTGGATGCCGAAGCTCAAGCGCGGCTGGCTTGGCGCAACGGCAGAGACGCGCTTATTGAAGGGTGGGTGCCGTTACTGGGTTTTTTAAACAAGCAATCGCATAAGCCGTTGTTGGAACGTGCCGATTTCACCGCGCTATGGCCAAGCTTAGATACTTGGGCCGCCGAACAGGCACCGCTTTTGGCCGATGAATTTAAGTTTTTAACCGCACCTAGGTTTAATCAAAAAAAACAGCGCCCCGAGCACCCAGCATTGGCTGCATTTAGTGCTTGGGCTTTGGCAATTGAGGCCGCAGAGCAGGGTGAGCGAGCAATGCGGTTGGGGTTGTTAGCCCATGCCGCGTACTGGGTGCGTGATCGGCTGAACGCCGTATTAGCCCAGCGCGCCGAAATGGGCTTTGATGATATTTTGCTCAATTTTGCAGAAGCCTTGCAAGGCACCTCGGGCGCGCAGTTGGTGGCGAGTTTGCGGGCGCAATATCCGGTGGCGATGATTGATGAGTTTCAAGATACTGACCCTTTGCAGTTTGCAATTTTTGATCGGGTGTTTCAAATCACAGTGCCTGCCTTAGATGATTCTGCCTTAGATGATTCTGCTTTGGCGGATTCTGCCGCGCAAACGGATGCAAAGGCTGCGGCAGCCACCGGTTTGGCGGCACAAGCCCCGCGCAGCACGGTGGTATTAATTGGTGATCCAAAGCAATCCATTTATCGCTTTCGCGGCGCAGATATTAAAAGCTATCTTGCCGCCCGCGAGGCAACCCAAGGGCGGCATTACACCTTGCGCGATAATTATCGCGCGACCCCGGCATTGGTCGCGGCGGTTAATTATCTCTTTAGCTTGGCTGAAGCTCGGCCGCGAGGGGCGTTCGGTTATCAATCGCCAGATGATGCGCTGGCGGAAAACCCGCTGCCGTTTGTGGCGGTTGGGGCCAAGGGTAACGCGCGGCCATTAAAGGTTTTTGAAACCCCAAACATAGATGCGCATATCAACACGCTGTCCCATAATCTGGCCGATGGCGCACCCGCACACACACACGAACCTTTGCCTGTGCCCGTGCCTGTGTCGGTGGGTGCCACGGTGCCGGCGTTAACCGCTTGGGTGCTGCCTGCAACCGATAGCCTATCGAAGGAGGCGTTTGAACTGCTCATGGCCGAGCACACGGCCACCGCGATTGCCCAGCAATTAAATTTGGGGCAAGCAGGGCAATGCGTATTTAGCGGGGTATCGGGCGTGGCGCAGCCCATTGCGCCTCGGGATATTGCTGTGCTGGTGCCCAAGGGTACGCAGGCGGCGCTGGTTCAGCGGGCGTTAAACCAACGCGGCATTAAAAGCGTGTATTTATCCGATCGCCAAAACGTATTTGCTTCACCCGAGGCGGCCGATGTATTGCGCTGGCTCGGGGCAATGGCCGAGCCGCATCGCTTAAGCTTGGTGCGTGCTGCCTTGGGTTCGGCTACGCTGCAAAGAAGCATGGCAGAGCTGGATGCTTTGCGTGAAGATGATGCGCTGGATGAAGCCATTGCTCGATTTGTGCGTTATGGCGAAATTTGGCAAACCCTTGGCGTTTTGGCAGCGATTTATCAGTTATTACACGATTATGCCGTGCCCGCCGCGCTTCTGGCCGCGCCTTTTGGCCAAAGCTCAGGCGAGCGCCGTTTAACCAATGTGCTGCATTTGGCCGATTGGGCGCAAACCGAACAAGCGGAGCTCGCGGGGCGCGATGCCCTGTTGCAGCGATTAACCCAAGCAATGACCACCGCGCAAGAGGCCGAGCATGAGTTGCGCCTTGAGCAAGATGCGCATTTGGTGCGCATTTTAACGATTCATTCGGCCAAAGGATTGCAGTTCCCCGTGGTGTATTTGCCGTTTTTGGCTTTAATTCAAAGTGAACAGTCGCGCAATAAGCCAGTCGCCACACCTTGGCACATTGAGGTTGATTTGGCGGCAAACGTGGCCGCAACCGATGGGTTCGCCAAATTCGATAGAAATTGGCGCGATAGTGTGAATACGGTGATGAGCCTCGGTGATTTTCCGGCTGCGCTGGCCGCCGAAAAAAGCGAGCGCCATGCCGAAGGCTTACGCCTAATTTATGTCGCCTTAACGCGTGCTGAGTCGGCTTGTACTATCGCCTTGGGTCCTGTTAAGTTCGGTAATGTTAAAACGCCGAATCAGGCCGAGACACCCTTAGGCTACCTGTTGGGATTAGAGGAAAAAGAGGCCTTTGCGGGCAGCTTTGTGGCCGCGCAAGCAGCCTTGGCCGCCTGCCCAATGATTCACGTGGCGGCACCGCCCCCGATTAATTTAACCCCTTATGCCGAGCCAATGCCGCAGACTTTGTACCCAGCCCGCCGCGTGCAAAACCGCCGCCGTCGGGATTGGCGAATGACAAGTTTCAGCGGCTTAACAGCGCATTTGCATGCGGGGCAGGCGCCGCAAACTTTGCCCCCCGCGCCAGAAACCGCCGCGCAAGACCGCAGGCCTGATGCTTTAGTTGAAGGGGCGCTGTGGCAGGCACACGAGCGCGCGGCGGAATTAATCGAGGTAGGTTCAAACGAGTCAGGCGCAAACGAGTCAGGCTTAACCGAAAATCAGTTAAACCCTGTGGGTTTAACGCCTGCATTGGCCGCCTCATCGCTTGCCCCCGCGTTTGCTCAATTGCCGCGCGGCACGGAATTTGGCACACAGCTGCACAGGCTTTTTGAATTGGCGGGTGCGGCAGGTTTTGCCCAATTTGCCACCTACAGCGCCTGTTTTGCCTTGGTGTGCGAGGTCAATAAGACGGCGGTATCGCCACTACCCAGCGCGCATGAGGCAAGCTTAGCCGCGCTGGTGCAGCATGTGCTGTGCTTGCCCTTGTGGGCAACCGATGCCCGCGCGCCGATTTCGCTTGTGGCCTTAACGCGTTATCAAATCGAGCTTGAGTTTTGGTTGCCGGTACCCCAAATGCCAATTGCCGCGCTCGATGCCTTGCTCTGTGCGCATATTTTGCCGCAGCAAGCGCGTCCGGCCTTGGTGCCCCAAACACTTGTTGGTCAAATTAAAGGGTTTATGGATTTGGTATTCGAGGCCGATGGTCGATTTTATGTGCTTGATTACAAATCCAATTGGTTGGGTGATGCCGCCGATGCCTACGCGCCAGATCGCTTGGCGCACGCTTTGCTAACCGCCCGATACGATTTGCAAATGCTGTTGTATTTAGCTGCCTTGCACCGACATTTAATTGATCGGCTACCCGATTACGACCCCGCGTTGCATCTGGGCGGGGCATTTTATGTATTTGTGCGGGGCGTGGATAGCCCCGGCGCGGGGGTTTATTTTATGCGACCGGATCGGGGTGTTATGGCCGCTTTTGATGCTTTGTTGCAAGATTTTGATGCGTCTGATGTATCGCAAAGGGCGCCGGTATGAGTAGTGAATCGTCCCGCAAAAAGCGCGCGACAGGCGGCCAAATGAGCTTTGATTTGGTGGGTAATGAATGGGCGGATGAAGCCGCGCCAGAGCCGTTGCCCGTGGTGCCACCTGCGGCCTTTGTGCTAACCCAAGCGCAGCTAACCGCCTGTTTGGATGAATGGGGCGCTGCCCACTGGGTGCGCTCGGTGGATATTGCGGTGGCGCGATGGGTTGTAAATTTGGCGCCAAATACCTCGCCTTGGGCGGTTTTAGCTCTGGTTTTTACCAGCCACTTGGCGGGGCAGGGGCATGTGTGCTTAGATTTAGCCGCCTGTTGGCAGGATGCCGATGGGCTGCTAAAACTACCGCCCAAAGACCGCGCGGCTGCCCGCAGGGAGCCGAGGGTAGCCAATGGGCAAAATGGCACGATGCAAGGCCCGCTGCGCCCCACGCAAATTTTAGCGGGCACCTGCTTTGCCGATTGGCTGGCGGCGTTAGATGCCTGCCCTGATGTGATTGCAAGGATGCCGCTAACTCAAGAGGCAACAGGCAGCCCCCCTTTTATTCGTGATGGTGCGCGATTATATCTGCGCCGCTATTGGCACCAAGAGCAAGCGGTCGCCCATGCCATTAGCCATCGCGTGCAATCGCCCCGAGCCTTGCCCGATGCGCCTCGCATTCACGCGGTTTTAACGGCGCTATTTCCTCGTGATACGGCAGGCGTTGGCGGGTGCGATTGGCAAAAAATTGCCTGCGCGGTCGCGCTGCGTCATGCGTTTGCGCTTATTACCGGTGGGCCGGGTACAGGCAAAACCACCACGGTGGTTAAGTTTTTAATGCTAACGCAAATGTTGGCATTGCAAGCGGGCCTGCCACCATTGCGAATTTTACTGTGCGCGCCCACCGGTAAGGCGGCGGCAAGGCTGCGGCAATCGCTCTTAAGCCAAATGGATGCGTTAAGTGCGCCCTTTGCGGCGGCCTACCCACAATTGCGCGCATCCCTGCCGAATACAGTCGATACCGTGCATCGCCTAATTGGTATCCGCCCCGATCAAGCTCAGCCCAAGTATCACGCGGGGGCGCCTTTGCCCGCCGATGTGGTGGTTATCGACGAGGCCTCGATGCTGGGTTTGGCGTTGATGGCAAACATGCTGGCCGCGCTTTCGCCCGATACCCAATTAATTATGCTGGGGGATAAAGATCAGCTGGCCTCGGTGGAACCGGGCGCAGTGCTGGGCGAACTCAGTGCGGCAGCCTTGTCGGCCGAGGGGTACACCCCCGAGATGGCGCAATGGCTTCGCGCCACCACGGATGAAGTGGTTGATGTGGCCGCCTACGCAAGTGCCGGGCAAACCGCCTTAGCCGAGGCGACCGTTTGGTTGCGCCATAGCCACAGGTTTGGTTCATCGAGCGCCATCGCCGCCCTTGCCCACTGCGTTAATGCGGGCGATGACACGGGTGCCGTTGCTTGGCTTACCGCGCCTGCCTCATCGGATTCGGATTCGGATTTCGCCATTCGCCTCTTGCATGATGATGCCGGTCGTCGCCCGTTATTATCGGTTGTACTCGCAGCGCTCGGTCCTTGGCTACGCTTGGTTAACACCCCGTGGCAATCGGCGGATTCGGGTTATCAATCGCTTGATGATTGGGCGCTGGCGGTGTTTGCCGCCCATAGCCAAGCGCAGCTATTATGCGCCTTGCGGCACGGAGCCTATGGCGTGGTGGGGCTGAATGCGTGGATTGAACAAAGCCTGAGCCACGCGGGGCTCATTCATGCCGATCGGGCTTTAGATGGCTGGTATGCCGGCCGGCCTGTGATGGTGACGCGCAATGATCCCGCGCTGCACTTAGCCAATGGCGATGTGGGCATCACCTTGCCGTACATCGACCCCGAGCTCAGCCGAGCTGCGGGCAGCCCTGTCGCCACTTTGCGCGTGGCTTTTTTGAGTGATGCGCCGCAAGGGCACCTTGCCTCCGCGATTCGCTGGATTAACCCGCATCGCCTTGTTTTTGTGGAAACCGCGTTCGCGCTCACCGTGCACAAAGCGCAAGGCTCGGAATTTAACCAGAGTATTTTGGTGTTGCCTGCCACCCCGAACCCTGTGATCACGCGGGCATTGATTTACACCGCGATTACCCGCGCGCGTACACAATTTACCTTGATTGCCGCCGCGCCCGATTTATCTCTTCGGGTGTTGCGCCAAGGTATTTTGCGCCCCGTGAAACAATCGGGGCAGCTGGGTGATTTATTGCAGCGCTTTTAATTTTGCCTAAGCAGCGGGGGGTGGCATCTTCGGGTTGCGGGTTACCTGGGTGTTCAGCAGGCGATCAATCAGGCTGCGTTTTTCGGGGTGAAATTGGGCAAGCCAAAAGGGAGCCCCAGCCAAGAGCAGGCTTGCAAGCCCACCCAAAAATCGCAACAGCGCGGTGGCATAGCAACCGCGCGCGGGCAGGCTGAGGCGGATATGCCAAACTTTCATGCCGGGGGTTTGGCCGCCAATACACCAAAAAACACTGAAATAGGTGGCCGCCCAAAGCAGCAAGTACGCCCGATAAACCCAGGCGATTAAACCGGTTTGTGGCAGGGCTTGGCCATCGTTAAACGGCAGCAAAATTAGGGTGGCAAGCATGAGGAGCGCGATAACAAACATCAAATCGTAAAACAGCGCCGCAGCGCGTCGCCATAAGGGCGCCGGTGGGTTGGGTGGCTTCATGCGGCAGATAACGCGTTAATGAGTTGAACCACCATGCTGCTTCGGGCGGCAAGATTATCCAGCGGTTGGGTAATTTTAAGCGTATCGGTGGTCAGGCGATATTTACTGGGCTCGGTTTGAATCAATTTAACCAGTTTGACCGGATCAATCGCCGCTTGTTCAGCGAAGATAAACCGCCCGCCGCCTGCCGCGCATTCGATTTTACGGATGCCCACTGCGCGGGCACGCAAGCGCAAGCGATGGGTTTCGATTAAGGTTTGGGTGGCATCGGGCAGCAGGCCGAAGCGGTCGATGAGCTCGACTTTCATCCGATCAATCGCGGTTTGATCGGCACAATTGGCCAGACGCTTGTAGAGAATCAACCGCGCGTGCACATCATCAACAAAATCGGCCGGAATGAGGGCGGGCAAGCCTAAATCCACCTCACTGGTTTGGCGCTCCAAGGGGCCGGCTAAATCGGGTTGTTTGCCCGATTTAAGGGCTTTCACCGCGCGATCCAGCAAATCCATGTAAAGGGTGTAACCCACTTCAACCATTTGCCCCGATTGGCCATCGCCTAATAATTCCCCCGCGCCGCGAATTTCTAAATCGTGGGTGGCGAGGGTAAAGCCCACCCCGAGCTCTTCGAGTGCAGCTAAGGCATCGAGGCGTTTGACGGCATCGGGCGTCATTTGTGCGGGCTCTGGGGTGATGAGGTAGGCATAGGCGCGATGATGCGAGCGCCCCACGCGTCCACGCAATTGGTGCAGTTGCGCCAAGCCAAACTTATCGGCGCGATGAATAATAATGGTATTGGCGGTGGGGATATCAATGCCCGATTCAATAATGGTGGTGGAGAGCAACAGGTTAAAGCGCTGGTGATAAAAATCAGCCATCACTTGCTCAAGCCCGCGCTCAGAAAGCTGGCCGTGGGCAATGGCAATGCGCGCTTCGGGGATTAATTCGGCCAGTTGTTTGGCCATGCGCTCAATGGTTTTGACTTCGTTGTAGAGAAAATAAACCTGCCCGCCGCGTTTGAGCTCTCGCTGCACGGCCTCGCGGATTTGCGCCTCATCCCAGCGCAGCAGCAAGGTTTTAACCGATAAGCGCTCGCGCGGGGGGGTGGCGATAATCGATAAATCACGAATGCCGGAGAGCGCCATATTGAGCGTGCGCGGAATGGGCGTTGCCGTTAAGGTGAGTAAATCCACCTCGGCACGCAGACGCTTGAGCTGCTCTTTGTGGCGCACGCCAAAGCGTTGTTCTTCATCGATAATTACAAGCCCTAGGTCTTTGAAATCAACGCCATCGCTCAGTAATTTGTGGGTGCCAATCACAATATCCACTTGGCCACGGCCGACATCGGCCAGTACTTCGGTGGTTTTTTTGGCATTGCTCATGCGCGATAAGCCTTCAATGCGCACCGGCCAACCGGCAAAGCGATCACGGAAATTGCGCAAATGCTGCTCGGCGAGCAGGGTGGTGGGCACCAGCACGGCGACTTGCTTGCCATTCATGGCGGCGACAAACGCGGCGCGCATGGCAACTTCTGTTTTGCCAAAGCCCACATCGCCACACACCACGCGATCCATCGGCTGGGCGCGCGCCATATCGGCCAGCACGCTATCAATGGCGAGTTGCTGATCGGGGGTGGTTTCAAAGGCGAAATTGTGGGCGAAGCGGGCATATTCCTCAAAGGGTATGGGTAGCGCTTGGCCTTTTTTCGCGGCGCGACGGGCGTGAATATCCAGCAATTCAGCGGCGACATCGCGCACTTGCTCGGCGGCGCGGCGGCGGGCTTTTTCCCATTGGCCGCTGCCCAATTTATGCAATGGCGCACTCTCTTCACTGCCGCCGGTGTAGCGTGAAATCAGCTCAAGCGCGGATACGGGGACATAGAGTTTGTCATCGCCGGCGTAGTGCAAAATCAAAAATTCTTGCTCAAGATTATTCATCTCAAGCGTCATCAAACCACCAAAACGGCCAACCCCATGGGTTTCGTGCACCACGGGCGCGCCAATGGCCAGTTCGTTTAGGTTGCTGATTAAGGCATCGGCATCGCGGGTGCGGGTGCTGGATTTGCGCCGCTGAGCCACGCGTTCGGCAAATAAATCGGTTTCGGTGATGAGGGCGAGTGGGGCGTTTTGATCGGGTAGATGCAAAATCGCACCCTGCTCGATGGATGACACGAGCAAACCTAAGCGCGTATCACTTGTCAGCCATTGCGCAAAGCGCTCAAACACGGGGGCGGCTAGGCGCGCCTTGGCGAGTTGTTCGGCCAAAGCTTCACGCCGACCGGGGCTTTCTGCCGTAATGAGAATGCGCCCCGCAAAATCACTGGCAAAGGCGATTAAACCGGCCAGTTCCGCATCATGACTTTGGCTGAGGGTAAAGTGGGGGCTGGCAAGATTCGGTAGGGTTTGATTGGGTAAAACAATCGCTTGTGGTAAGCCGGGGTGGTCGGCATTGAGGGTGATAAAGCGCGGCCAGTGCTTGAGCTGCGCTTGATACTCATCAACCGTTTGATAGAGCTCATCGGGGCGAAGCAGGGGGTGGTTTACATCGCCCGCCCGCTGGGTGAATCGATGGATGGTGTCATTAATAAACCGATCCAGCGAGGCCTCAATGCCGGGTAGGGTAAACAGGAGGGCATTTTTGGGTAGGTAGTCGAATAGGGTGGCGGTGCGTTCAAAAAACAGCGGTAAATAGGTTTCAATGCCTGCGGGGATCAAGCCATCACTAATTTGTTTATACACGGGGCTGCGGGTGGGGTCGCCCTCAAATCGGTTGCGCCAGTTGCGCCGAAATAAGCTAATGCCCTCATCGTTTAAAGGATATTCCCGCGCGGGTAGCAAGTTAATGCGATCAACCGGCTCGGCAGAGCGCTGGGTTTCGGGGTCAAACAATCGCAAGGTTTCAATTTCATCATCGAACAAATCAATGCGCACGGGCTGGCTCATGCCCATCGCAAACACATCAATTAAGCCGCCCCGCACGGCAAATTCGCCAGGCTGTACCACTTGGGTAACTGCAAGATACCCCGCATCGGTGAGTTGCTGGCGGTAGGCATCGCGGTCGAGCTTATCGCCCACGTTCAGTAAAAAACTGTTGCCGGTCACAAACGATGGGGGTGATAAGCGTTGCAATAAGGTGGGCGCGGCAATCAGCGTGATGCCCCGTTCGGTGCGGGGTAAGTGCCAAAGCCTGGCCAAACGATCTGAAATTAAATCTTGATGCGGCGAGAACCGATCGTAGGGCAGCACTTCCCAATCGGGAAAAATTTCTGCAGGGCAACCGAATAAAGCCAAAGCCTCTGCCATATCGGCGGCGCTGCGGCTATCGGGGGCAATAGCCAAAATGGCGCGCGGGTTGCGCTGCGCAAGGTCGGCTAACGTGTGCGCTACGCCAAGCAGGCTGGCACTGCGCAAAAAAGTAGGCGCGAGTGGCGTTTGAGGAATATTTAGGAGGGGGTGTTTGGAATGCGCCATGTCGGTTTAATGGGGGTTCTTACTATGTAGGTCGCGCAGGATTGTGGCGCAATTAAGGCGATTGCGCATCTTAAAGGCGGCGTTTATTGGTTGTCTGCGCGCGCCGTTCATCTCTGTTATCGGTAGCCATCAGGCGCGGTTGCGCTAAAATAATGCCCAACTTTAACTGCTCGGCGCCAAGATTAATGCCATTTTTAGCGGATAAGGCCGAAACAAAGCACACTATATTAGCCAGTTAGGCGCGAACGTCTAACAAATAACCCATGCTGCCCGCTGTGGCCACACCACTGGCGCCTTGCTGGCTTTTAAGCGCACTGGCAATTTGCTCAGGGCTGCTGACTCGGTTCGGGGTTTGTGGCTCAACGGGTGTATTGCGTGCTTGTGCTGAGGCGACATTTTGATTTTGCGCCGTAGTCAGGTTGAGCGCGCCATCGGCCATCGGTGTGTTGCTGTATTGGGCGGGTACGTTAATCATTTTGGTTTTCCCATAAATTATTCAAATAAATTTTAGCAGTAAACCCCCGCGATCAACGGTTTGATTTATTGATTTATTCTCGGCCAGTTAATAAAAAATGCTCGGCGCTATCGAGTTCAGTGGGTGCTCCGTACAAAGTTAAGGTATCGCCTTCTTGCAACACGGTATCGGTTTGCGGTGATTCCCCCCGAATACCCGAACGGTTGATGGCATCGACTACAATGGTTTTATTGGCCGGAATGGCGCTGGCTAAGGGCTTGCCGACAGCGTAAGCCCCAGGCACTAAGGCAATATTTCGCAAGGTGCGCGGCGCGAGCGGAATTAAATCCCCCGACCCCCGAGCTCGGTTGCCCGCGTAGGTGTGCCGCAGTGGGGCGTAATTCTCGCGGCGAATTTCTTGAATTTGCCGGATGATTTTGGATACAGGGACATTCAAAGCGCGCAACACATTGCCAGAAAGCACGAGACTCATCTCATAAATGCTGGAAACCACTTCGGTTGCGCCCGCATGAAATAAGGGGTCGAGCTGTTCATCGGTGCGGGCACGCACCATGATGGGAATCTCATCCGATAAGCTGCGCGCCACTTCAACCGTTTTGAGCGCCGAGGTTTCATCTAAGTGCGAAACCACCAGCACCCGCGCGCGGCTTAAACCCGCCGCCTCTAAAATATCGGCATGGGTTGAGTTGCCAAAGTGGACGGGTAATCCCGCTTGGCGCGCTTGGCGCACAATGTCGATATCGACATCAATGGCCGTATATTCAAACCCTTCGCTTTGCACCAATCGCGCAATATTTTGCCCCACACGACCAAAGCCACAAATCACCACATGACCGCTCATCGTGCTGGCGAATTGATCGATTGTTTCGGTTTGCTGTTGGCGTTCCTTGCGGTAACTCGGCACGATGCGTTTGGCCAGCAACCCGTTAAATTTCACCAGAAAAGGAGTTAAAACCATCGAGAAAATAACCACGGCCAACACGATTTGCCGCTGGTAGTCGGTCATGATGCTGGGGGCGGTAATGGCTAACATGGCAAACCCAAACTCGCCACCCTGCGCGAGCACGAGCCCCGTTCGCAACGCCACGCCATGGTCTTCATCCATGGCGCGCCCAATCAAAAAAATGATGGTGGTTTTAACGAGCACAACGAGGCCTAAAAGCAAAACGACCCAGCCTAAAATGAGCGGCAGCTCACGCACATTAAGCATCATGCCAATCGTGATGAAAAATAAGCCCAGTAACACGTCGCGAAACGGGCGAATATCGGCCTCAATTTGATGCTTGAATTGGGTTTCAGAGAGCGCAATGCCGGCTAAAAATGCCCCCAGTTCGTAAGATAAACCGGCTTGATCGGTGAGCCAGCCTGCGCCCAGCACCACCAGCAATACGGCGATGGTAAAAAGCTCAGCCGAGCGGGCACGCGCAATTTCCCGAAACACGGGGCGCAAAACCCATCGGCCACCAAAAAACAGCACACCCGCAGCCAACACGCCAAAGCCAATGGTGGTGGCGATATTTAGGGCAATCGCCGTGGTGTCGGTATTCTCTTGCTGGCCGTAGGCGGCGCCCAGCACAGGGATGATAATTAAAAAAGGAATAACGGCGAGATCTTGGAATAAAAGAATCCCCACCGCGTTATTACCGTGGCGGCTATTGAGCTCAAGCTGCTCGCCGAGTTGTTTGATGACGATCGCGGTGGAGGATACCGTAAGCACCCCCGCCAGTACAAAGGCGGCGGCAGGTGAAAAGCCCATCAGCCAAGCCGCAAAACCCGTCACCATCGCCGTGGCCAGCACTTGCGCGCCACCCATGCCAATGACCGCGCGGCGCATGGCGATGAGGCGGGGCAATGAAAATTCCAGCCCGAGCATAAACAATAAAAAAACGACACCAAATTCTGCAATGATATGAATGTCGGATTGGTCGCGAATCCAGCCCAAACTAAAAGGACCCGCCACTACGCCAACGGCAAGATAGCCCAAAATCGCAGGCAAATGCAGGCGCCGAAAGCCCACCACCGCGATGACTGAAATAATCAGCAAGATCAGCAAAGAGGCCATAACATCATGTTGCATAGGGTGTATGTACCGTTAACTTTATCCCGAGGGACGGTCAATAAGATTTATTTTGATAATCAAGGCCGCAGTTGAATTCGTCAACCGTTAGTTCGTGCGGCCAAGACTTTTGGTTAAGCGGTGCAGAAAATAACTGCGCGACCACTCCTGTGCGCCCATGCTCAGTAAATGGCAGGTTGTGAATTGGCAATCCATGAAATCAAGTGCACCCCAACACTGGTCCACCAAAATGGCCGCAAGCGCACATTTTGATGCATTCGGCGCACGGCTAAACATCGATTCACCAAAGGCGACCCGGCCAAATTTAGCGCCAAACAATCCGCCGACTAGTTGGTTTTTATCCCAAACCTCAACCGAGTAACCCAATCCGGCCTGATGAAGCGCCACAAAAACCGCGAACATCTCCGGCACAATCCAGGTGCCATCTTGCTCGGCACGCGGGGCGGCGCAACCGGCCACCACATCGGCAAAGGCTTGGTTTACCGTGATGCGATAACGCGATTGCCGCCGCCACTTTTTAAGCGATTTTGCGAGATGAAACTGCTCAGGCGTTAACACCGTTCGCGGATCGGGGCACCACCACAAAATAGGATCGCCCACACCAAACCAAGGAAAGATTCCCCGTTGATAAGCCGCGATCATGCGCGCTAAAGATAAATCACCGCCAACAGCCAACAAGCCGTTGGGTTCGGTAAGTGCGCGATGAGCGGGCGGGAAATCCGTCGGGTCGGCCTGTTCGCCCTCGCTTAAATGAGGCAGCCTCATGGCGGTTTAGAGCGGTTTTCGGCCACCCGCTCGCTCAGGTTTAGGCAGAATTAACCGCGCGCCATCAGGATCAGGGCGGTAGAAAACGGCCATGTGCCCCACGGTTTGCACAAGTTCTGCGGCGGTCGTGGTGGCAATTTGGTGCATCATGGCTTTTTTATCTTCCCGATCTTGGCCAGGAATCCGCACTTTAATCAGCTCATGAATGCCCAAGGCTAACTCGATTTCAGCCATTACGGCTTCGGTCAGCCCGTGCTGACCAAGCAAAACGACGGGGCTTAGGTGGTGCGCCTGCGCGCGGAGAAATTGTTTTTGTTTGGTTGTAAGTGCCATTTTTATCTTGTGTTGGGGATGAGAGCCGGCGCAAATAAATACAGTGTGTGAAATAACACACTGTTGTTCGCGCAGATAGGCTGGCATATTAACGGCTTAATCATTTTTAACCAATCAGTTCACGGTATGGGTTGGGCTGGCGGGCAGGCAGATTTGCATCACGTTGCGCGCAATAGGAGGGTATCTTGGGGGTTTTACAATCACATAACGCAGAGCGGGTGTTTAGTCCCGCTCGAATGATTTGGCGGGGCGCATGGGTTGCGGGGCTCTTTTGCTTTACGCTCTTAACCATCGGCTGCGGCCAAAATGCGCCCAGTGGCAACATCAATGAACGCGTCATCGAACCTAAACGTTTGGCCGCGTTTGAGTCGAATGATTTGCTTGTGCTGCGACCGGTTAGCCCCTCTATTAGCGTACCCGCTGCCGACTTTATGAGCGTGAATGGCGCCGTGGCAACCCCCGCGTTATTCAAAGACCGCTGGACGTTGTTTTATATCGGCTACACTTTTTGCCCCGATGTTTGCCCCACCGAATTAACCGCATTGGCGGGTTTATTGCCGAAATTGCAAAAATCATTGCCCGATGTGCAATGGCAAATTGTGTTTCTTTCAGTCGATCCTGAGCGCGATACACCTAAGCGTATCGCCGAATATGTGCATTATTTTGATCCTAAGTTTTTAGGGATAACCGGTGCGCGCGCGATGATCGATAAAGTAACCCAGCCCCTTAAAGCGGGCTATCGGGTATCGCCCCATGCGCCCGGCGATAATATTTATGAGATTGATCACGATACGGCGTACCGTTTAATTTCACCCGAGGGGAAAATGGTAGCAATTTTACCCTCGCCGCACGATCCGGCGGCAATGGATCAGGCTTTAGTTCGATTTTTTAAAGAGGTAGTGCAATGAAGCGTTTTTTGATCGGCTCAATATTAATCGCCATCAGTGGTATGGCTGTAGCAGCGCCTGTGATTTCAGAGGCTTGGATTCCCGAGCAACCACCCGGCGCGATGGCCAGCGCGGTTTTTTTGGATATGAAAAACACCTCCGATAAACCAGAGGCTCTGGTTAAAGCCACAGCCCCAGGGTTCAAAGAAGTTCAATTGCATAAATCCATTGAAGTGAATGGTATGCACAAAATGATTGAGCAAAAAGAAATTAGTGTGGCACCCCATGGCGAAACTAAGCTGGCTCCGGGCGGTTTTCATATCATGCTGATTGGCCCCGAAAAAGCCTTGGTGGCAGGTGAAACCGTGCCTGTTACGTTAAGTTTTGCCGATGGGTCGAGCGAAACAGTCACGGTGCTGGTCAAAAAACGCAGCATGATGCCCATGATGAAGCACTAATTTAGAGTCAATATGCGGTGCCGCTGCGATTGGGTGGATACGAGTAAACTCGATTACGTGATTTATCATGACGAGGAATGGGGCGTGCCCGTGCACGATGATCGTAAATTGTTCGAGTTTATGGTGCTCGAATCGGCACAGGCGGGGTTAAGTTGGTACACCATCTTGCGAAAGCGCGCGGCCTACCGGCAGGCGTTCGATCAATTCGACCCCGCAATTATCGCGGGCTATGGCGAAGATAAAATTCAAGCCTTGCTTAGAGATGCAGGCATCGTGCGCAACCGCTTAAAAATAGGGGCTGCAATTAACAACGCCCAATGCTTTCTTGCAATTCAAGCCGAGTTTGGCAGTTTTGATGCCTATCTTTGGCGTTTTGTGGGTGGTCAACCTCGGGTGAATTTGTGGCGCACGCAGGCCGAATGCCCTACGACTACGCCGGAATCGGATGCGCTCAGCGCTGATTTAAAGCGACGGGGTTTTAAGTTCATGGGATCAACCATCGCTTATGCCTACATGCAAGCCATGGGGCTTGTAGACGACCATCTGCTGGGCTGTTTTCGGCGGGTAAAGTAATTTTTTAAGAGCGTCTTTGTCGATTTAGCCCATTCTTTCCTTTGGCTAAATAAACGCATTACGGCGATAATGCCTGATTGTTTTTTGGATAGAGGTGCCTATGGCACGGTCGGGAAGTAGCCAGCGTTGGTTGGCTGAACATTTTCGTGATGAATATGTACTTAAAGCGAAGCGAGAAGGTTATCGTTCACGCGCCGTATACAAGCTCATGGAGCTAAACGAGCGCGATCATTTTTTGAAATCAGGCCAGCGGGTGGTGGATTTAGGTGCGGCTCCTGGCGGGTGGACGCAATACGCAGCTCAAGTCATTGGCGATAAGGGGCATATCTTCGCGCTTGATTTATTACCCATGGATCATTTTGCGCATACCACGGTTATACAAGGGGATTTTTCAAGCAACTCCGTCTTGGCTGATCTCACGGCACGTTTAGAAAATGCGCCGGTAGACCTTGTAATTTCGGATATGGCACCCAACATGAGTGGCGTGGAATCGGTGGATATTCCCCGCGCGATGTATTTGGCGGAACTTGCTTTAGATTTTTGTCATCAGATGCTTAAGCCTGAGGGCGCTTTTGTGACTAAGCTCTTTCAAGGGATTGGTTTTGATGCCTACATGAAGCTCGCGCGTGTGGCGTTTAAAGAGGTCTCGGTGCGAAAGCCCAAAGCCTCGCGCCCGCGCTCAAAAGAGGTGTATCTAGTGGCGCAAGGGCACCGCGTGGTATAAGGTAGTTTAATAGTTTTTCTTATCGGGGTATGGCTTCCCCGCAAGCAATGGCATGGGCATTTAGAGGTGGTGTGTTGAACGATTTAACGAAAAATATTTTGGTCTGGGTTGTGATTGCGGTTGTGCTGATGACTGTATTCAACAGCTTTAGCACCCGCTCGACAGCCTCGCAGCCGATGAGTTACTCCCAGTTTTTAAGTGATGTGAAAGGGGGAAGTGTTGACTCGGTCATCATCGAAGGGAAAACCATTACCGGCAAAACAAGCTCGGGTGCCAGTTTTGAAACCTACAGCCCAGAAACAGACAACCGTGCCATGGTGGGTGATCTTTTAAGCAACAACGTCAAAATTGATGCGATGCCGCCCGAGCGCCCCTCTTTGCTCATGACCATCTTTATTCAATGGTTCCCGTTCTTGCTCTTAATTGGTATTTGGGTGTTCTTTATGCGCCAAATGCAAGGCGGCGGCGGTCGTGGTGCGATGAGTTTTGGCAAATCTAAGGCCAAACTCTTGGGTGAAGATCAAGTTAAAGTGACCTTTAACGACGTGGCGGGCGCCGATGAAGCCAAGCAAGATGTGGTTGAGCTAGTCGATTTCCTGCGTGATCCGGGTAAGTTTCAACGGCTCGGTGGTCGCGTGCCGCGCGGCGTGTTGATGGTAGGACCGCCGGGTACGGGTAAAACTTTACTCGCCAAAGCCGTGGCGGGTGAAGCTAAGGTGCCGTTCTTTACTATTTCTGGTTCCGATTTTGTCGAAATGTTTGTGGGTGTGGGTGCGTCGCGTGTTCGCGATATGTTTGAACAAGCTAAAAAGCAAGCGCCCTGCATTATTTTTATCGATGAAATTGATGCCGTTGGCCGTCATCGCGGCTCAGGCATGGGCGGTGGTCACGATGAGCGTGAGCAAACCTTAAACCAGTTGCTGGTCGAGATGGATGGTTTTGAAGGCAATGAAGGCGTCATTATTATCGCCGCAACCAATCGGCCCGATGTTTTGGATAAAGCCCTGCTGCGCCCTGGTCGGTTCGATCGTCAAGTCATCGTGGGCTTGCCTGATGTGCGGGGTCGTGAGCAAATTTTAAAAGTGCATTTACGCAAAGTGCCTGCCTCTGCGGATATCACGCCGAGCCTGCTGGCACGCGGCACACCGGGGTTTTCTGGGGCTGATTTAGCCAACTTAGTTAATGAAGCGGCTTTATTTGCGGCGCGTGCCAACAAAAATGAAGTGGTTATGGCGGATCTTGAACGCGCGAAAGATAAAATCATCATGGGCGCTGAGCGCAAATCTATGGTGATGAGCGAAGAAGAGAAAAAGCTGACGGCCTACCATGAAGCCGGTCACGCGATTGTCGGGCGTTTGGTGCCAGAGCATGATCCTGTCTATAAGGTTTCTATTATTCCCCGTGGTCGCGCCTTGGGTGTGACGATGTTCCTTCCCGATCAAGACCGCTACAGCTACTCTAAGCGTAAGTTGGAATCGAATATTTCCAGTTTGTTCGGTGGGCGTATTGCCGAGGAACTGATCTTTGGCGCTGAAGCGGTCACCACGGGGGCATCCAACGATATTGAGCGCGCCACTGAAATTGCCCGCAATATGGTTACCAAGTGGGGCATGTCTGATCGGCTGGGTGCGTTAATGTACTCAGAAGAAGATGGCGATATGATGTTTGGTCGTCAAACCCCGGGTAGCAACGTATCAGATACCACCGCAAGTATTATTGATTCTGAAATCCGTGGCGTAATCGATCGCAATTATCAACGTTGCAATCAGTTGTTGAACGATAATATCGACGTGCTGCACGCCATGGCACAAGCCCTGATGAAATATGAAACGATTGATCTGGCGCAAATTGATGATCTGATGGCGCGCCGTACCGTGCGAGAGCCCTCCGGTTGGGGTCAAGGCTCGGATACGCCGAGTAATACCCCGCCTGCCAGTGGCAATACGGCTGAAGCAACCCCGGTTGCTGATTCTGTGGTTGAACCTGTGGCTAAGCCTTCGGATTCGGTGAGTGGCCCCGCAAACCAACATTGAGGGCGCGCCGCTCCCTGCATTGGGGTTGTGGCGGATGATCCACTCAGGTCATCCCCTCATTATGGCTATTTTAAATATGACCCCTGATTCCTTTTCGGATGGGGGTCTTTTTTATGGAAACGGGAAAGTCAATGTCGCAAAAGTGATTGATAAAGCGGCTCAGATGTTGAGGGATGGCGCCGATATACTCGATATTGGGGGAGAGTCGACCCGCCCTAATGCAACGCCAGTGAGCGCCGAGCACGAGCTTGAACGGGTCATTCCCGTGATAGAGGCATTGCGGCAGCGTTTTGATGCGCCGCTCTCGATCGATACCAGCGATCCCCGTGTGATGACAGCCGCTGTGCATGCAGGCGCTTCATTCATTAACGATGTACGGGCATTAAGCCGTGAGGGCGCCCTTGCGGCAGTTGAGTTGCTGGTGCGCGATCAGGGGGTAGCTGTGTGCTTAATGCATATGCGCGGTGAGCCGAGCACAATGAGCGGGTACGAGACCTATCACGATGTGGTGGGCGAGGTGATCAGTGCGCTCGCTGAGCGCGTAGCGGTTGTGACCGCCGCTGGCATCCCCAGGTCCTCTTTATGGGTAGATCCGGGCTTTGGTTTTGCAAAAAATACAGCGCAAAATCTTCAATTGCTAAAAAATATCGATTTGCTTGGCAAATTAAATTTGCCCCTATTGGTGGGCGTGTCGCGTAAGCGAATGATTGGAGAGACACTCGATCGTGCGGTGTCGGAGCGGGTAATTGGTAGTGTTGTTGCGGCTGTTATGGCGGTAGAACGCGGTGCGCGTATCGTAAGGGTTCATGATGTGGCGGCCACGCGAGATGGTCTTAAGTTTTTAAAGGCCGTTCAGTCGGCTTGATTTTTTATTGAATCTGCCGAGGTATACATTAATTTTCTAAGGCATAAGTCTCATTCGTTTGTCCAGCATTAGTGTTCTCTGATACTTTATATGGGGGGTGTTTGACTCTAAAGGTTTGTGCCCAAAATGCACAGGCTCATAGCGTTGTCTTAAAAATAATGAGAGAGAAATTATGAAAATGATCCGTCGTTCGCTGCTCGCTATCGTGTTGGGTGGTTTAATGGTTCAGCCGTTGGTTTCAATGGCTGCTGGTGATGCGGCTGCTGGTAAAGCTAAATTTGCTACGTGTGCTGCGTGTCATGGCGCTGATGGAAAGGGTAACGGTGGCGCTTTTCCCGCCCTAACCCATTTGTCTGCTGTTGATGCTGAAGCCGTTCTTACTGCCTTCAAAAAAGGTGATATGGACTACTTGAAAAAACATAATTTAGGTGGCGCTCGTTATAGCACCATGGCGCCACAAGTCGCCAATTTATCACCGGCAGACATTGCGGACTTAGCGGCTTACATCGCTACGACCTTCGGTGGTGGCGCAGCCGCTGCTGCAACGCCTGCCGCCGCTGGTGCAGCGCCCGTTGCCGCCGCCGCGCCGGCTGTACCGATGATTGCGGCTGATGCCAATATTGGATTTGGTCATGCGTTGTTCTCATCGTGTGCCGTTTGCCACGGCGCTGAAGGGGAGGGCGCGAAACTGTTAAACGCGCCTAAGTTGTCTGGTTTGCCGGTTTCTGCCACAGCTTCGATGTTGGAAATGTACAAAGCGGGCAAGCAGCTCGGCCCTTATTCTTACGTTATGGCAGCTCAGGCTAAATACTTAACGCCCGATGAAATTCGTGATCTTTCGGCCTATATTTCTCAGATGAACTCGCCCGGTGCACATAACAATATAGCTCAAACTGAGTAATCGTTTTCACCGCTAGATTTATGAGATATAAACCGCGCCAAATTTAATTGGCGCGGTTTTTTATTTGGTGAACGCGCGCCGCTTGGGTAGGATGTTTGCGATTTGAAACCTGAATGGAGCTGTTTAATGAAGGTGTTCGGTACGGATGGGGTGCGGGGTGCTGTTGGGCAGTGGCCGATGACGCCCGAATTTGTGCTTAAGCTTGGCTGGGCTGCTGGTATGGTGCTTGGGCAGGATGGTCGGCGGCGCGTCTTAATTGGTAAAGACACCCGAATCTCGGGCTATATGTTTGAATCAGCCTTGGAGGCGGGTTTTTCCGCAGCCGGGGTGGATGTGCGTTTGCTCGGACCCATGCCAACCCCAGCAATTGCGTACCTTACTCGAACCCTGAGGGGTTCTGCGGGCGTTGTAATTAGTGCGTCGCACAACCCCTTTCACGATAATGGCGTTAAGTTTTTTTCTGCCAGTGGTGAAAAGCTACCCGATTCGGTCGAAGCGCAAATTGAAGAGATGCTCGATGAACCCATGACGGTGGCGCCTTCGAATTTGCTTGGTAAAGCCCAGCGCATCGACGATGCACCGGGCCGGTATATTGAGTTTTGCAAAAGCTCGGTTGAGATTGGTATGAGTCTGAGCAATCTGCGCATTGTTGTGGATTGCGCGCATGGTGCGGGTTATCAGGTAGCGCCTAGGGTATTTACTGAGCTGGGGGCTGAGGTGATCCGCATTGGGGTTGCGCCAGATGGGCTGAATATTAACGAAGGGGTGGGCTCCACGGCGCCCGCGGCTTTACAGCGTGCCGTGGCTGAGTTTCGCGCGGATTTAGGGATTGCGCTAGATGGTGACGGCGATCGTGTTTTGATGGTGGATGGCGAAGGCCAAGTGCTGGATGGTGACATGCTGTTATATATCATTGCAGCCGATCGCGTGCGCCGGGCGGGTTATTGTGGTGGTGTGGTCGGCACACAAATGAGCAATTTGGGTCTGGAGCAGGCCATTAAAACGCTGGGTCTGCCTTTTCTCCGCGCTAAGGTTGGCGATCGGCATGTTCATGAGGCCTTAAAACACCACGGTTGGATGCTTGGTGGCGAATCATCGGGGCATATTCTTTGCCTTGATCGTCATACCACGGGAGATGGCATTATTGCTGCGCTTCAAGTGGTGTCAGCAATAAAACACACGGGCAAATCTTTGCACCAACTAGCGGCCGGTGTGAAAATTTATCCGCAAACTTTAATCAACATTCGAAGTGAACAAGGAATTGACTTAAATCATCCCGACATAATTGGTGCGGTACAGAAAGCCGAGCAGTCATTAGGCGAACGAGGGCGGGTGTTGCTGCGGGCATCGGGCACAGAACCGCTCATTCGTGTGATGGTTGAGGGCGAGAGTGGTGAGCAGGTGGCTTTCATTGCGCAGAATTTGGCAAATGAAATTCGCGCGGTGACCCAATAATTAGATCATATCTGTGCGCAATTGGTTTGAAAGATTGATTTAACGAGACGGTGCAAGTAATCTTAGCGGCCTTTTTAGGGGCGGGCACAGTGTGCTTTTGTGTTCAGAATGTGATGTGTGGCTTAAATTTAGGGGAATTAATACGGCATGCGCAAGCCAATTGTAATCGGAAACTGGAAGCTTAACGGTACCGCTGCCGCTTCTGACGCATTAGTCGCCAGCATCCTTGCGGGTCTGCCGGCATTCGATGCGGTCGATGTTGGGGTTTGCCCGCCGCATGTTTTTATTCCCCAAGTTGTCCATCAGGCGGCGCATACGGCGTTGGCGGTGGGCGGTCAAAATTGCTCTGAATTTGCAGCGGGTGCCTACACGGGTGAAGTTTCAGCCGAAATGTTGCGAGAAGTTGGTTGCCGTTATGTGCTGGTTGGGCACTCGGAGCGGCGCGCTTTGTTTGCTGAAACGAACGAAGTGGTCGCTCGTAAAACGCACATCGCGTTAAAATCAGGTCTTACGCCTGTGCTTTGTGTCGGCGAAACGCTCGAAGAGCGCGAAGCGGGTCGGATGAATGCCGTGGTTGAAGGCCAAATTCAAGCCGTATTAAATGAGATTGGTATTGAGTTATTTGAACGGCTCGTGATTGCCTATGAGCCCATTTGGGCTATAGGTACGGGGCTAACGGCCTCGCCAGCGCAAGCGCAAGCGATGCACGCCATGATTCGTGGCGTGCTTAGCGCACAAAACCCCGCCGTGGCGCGCGCTGTTCGTATACAGTACGGCGGGTCGGTGAAAGCAGATAATGCAGCTGAGCTATTTGCCGAGCCAGATATTGATGGCGGCTTAATAGGCGGCGCATCATTGAAGGCGGAAGATTTTCTGATTATTTGTCGTGCTGCGGCCGACTCGCTGAGATAGGTATAATGCAAACTATAATATTAATTGTTCATGTGTTGATTGGGCTAACGCTGATTGGCTTGGTTTTGATTCAGCACGGTAAGGGTGCCGATGCGGGTGCCGCGTTTGGTTCCGGTTCGTCCGGTACCGTATTTGGTGCGCGGGGTGCGGCGACTTTTTTGCAAAAGTTAACCGGCTGGTTGGTTGTCGCATTCTTTGGTACTAGTTTGTTGTTGGCTTATGTCATTAATACTTCACATACGCCATCGAGCGTGGTAAATTCTGTGCCCGTTTCAAGTACGGGTTCAAACGAGGTGCCTGGGCAAAACCCCGCAGCGCCGGTTAATTCAGCGCCAGCTAAACCTGCGGACGTGCCATCCACGCCCAGCAGTGAACAGCCGGCGCCTGCAACGGCAGAGCCAAAGCAAGGGGATATCCCGAACGGCGGCGCACCGAAATAGGCAATGGAATGCGGCC
The DNA here is from genome assembly GCA_022730245.1 of Halothiobacillus neapolitanus. GTDB lineage: Bacteria > Pseudomonadota > Gammaproteobacteria > Halothiobacillales > Halothiobacillaceae > Halothiobacillus > Halothiobacillus neapolitanus_A. The sequence goes on along the minus strand of DZCK01000006.1, from coordinate 14,949 downwards.
TTGGCGTAAGCTTCGGCAAAATTTGGCTTAAATCAAGGTGTATGCACTTTGTTTGAGTCAGTCTAAGAATTTAGCGGACGTGGTGGAATTGGTAGACACGCTATCTTGAGGGGGTAGTGGCGAAAGCTGTGTGGGTTCGAGTCCCACCGTCCGCACCAAACAATGTTTTTGTACAATCGAATTAAACCAGTCCGCAGTCTAAACTGTGTGCTGAGATTTAGTTTGCGCGCCAAAAAAACCAGCGAACTTGAGTTCGCGCCGACCGCGAGGGTGCCCCGTGTTAGAAGGTTATCTTCCTATTCTGATTTTCTTCAGTGTTGCAACCTTATTCTCGTTAGGTTTGCTTTTTGGTGGTCAGTTACTGGCGCCTAAGCGACCTGATCCGGCAAAAAATGCGCCCTATGAATGTGGTTTTCCAGCCTTTGAAGATGCGCGGATGAAATTTGATATCCGGTATTATCTCGTAGCTATCCTATTTATTATATTTGATCTTGAAATCGCTTTTTTGTTCCCATGGGCTGTAGCGCTCGATCAAATAGGGCACTTTGGATTAATTGCTATGGCAATTTTTTTAGGAGTGCTTGTGATCGGTTTCATTTATGAATGGAAAAAAGGTGCGCTGGAATGGGAATAGAAGGCGTTTTTGATAAAGGGTTTGTCACCACATCGGCTGATAAGCTCATTAACTGGGCACGCACCGGTTCGCTTTGGCCTATGACATTCGGTTTAGCCTGCTGCGCGGTTGAGATGATGCATGCGGGCGCGGCGCGTTATGATTTAGATCGTTTTGGCGTGGTGTTTCGTCCGAGCCCCCGTCAATCGGATGTAATGATCGTGGCGGGCACTTTGGTTAATAAAATGGCACCCGCTTTACGCAAAGTGTATGACCAAATGGCAGAGCCCCGTTGGGTTATCTCGATGGGTTCTTGCGCCAATGGGGGGGGGTACTATCATTACTCTTACGCTGTGGTGCGGGGGTGCGATCGCATCGTTCCGGTTGATATTTATGTGCCGGGCTGCCCGCCAACGGCTGAAGCGCTGCTCTACGGCATTATTCAGTTGCAAAATAAAATTCGTCGCACCAATACCATCGCGCGTAGCTGATGGGTTTTGGCCTTAAAACTCGGGGTGGAATGACTAAATGACTGTGCAGCAAAAACTCAATCCGACCTTGCAGCCTGCAGTGGAAGCCGTTCTGGGCTCGCTTTTGGTTAATGCCACTCAAGCGCTTGATGAGCTCACAATTGAAGTTTTGGCGGAGCATTGGTTGGCTGCGGCCAAGTTGCTTGCGCAGTCCCCTTTAACCGCGTTTGATCAATGTGTTGATTTGTGTGGCGTTGATTATCTTGAGTACGGCCAGTCGGAATGGGCGGGAGAGGAAACCGTTTCTTTCTCGGGCTATGGCCGGGGGGTTGAGCCTGCCAGCAGTGCGCGTTTGAAGTTTGGCGAATCGTTAGATCTAGGTGCTACCACTCGACCCCGTTTTGTGGTGGTGGCGCATTTGCTTTCTTACACGCATAACTGGCGTTTGCGCGTGCACGTTGCATGCCCGGATGTCAATGCTCCCATGGTGCCTTCGGTCGCCCAAGTGTGGCCTACCGTGAATTGGTTTGAGCGAGAGGCCTTCGATCTTTTCGGTATTTTGTTTGATGATCATCCCGACATGCGGCGAATTTTGACGGATTATGGTTTTGTGGGTCATCCCTTCCGTAAAGATTTCCCGCTGATTGGGCATGTAGAAGTGCGCTACGACCCTGAAAAAAATCGGGTCGTTTACGAGCCGGTATCTATCGAGCCGCGCGTTTTGGTGCCGCGCGTTTATCGTCACGACAGTCGTTATCTCGGCCAAGGCGGGAAGTAGTCATGCCAGAAATTGCTAATTACACCTTAAATTTTGGCCCCCAGCACCCTTCAGCGCATGGTGTTTTGCGGCTTGTGCTGGAAATGGATGGCGAAACCATTGTGCGGGCGGATCCGCATATTGGCTTGCTGCATCGAGGCACCGAGAAGTTGGCGGAAAGCAAGCCCTATAACCAGTCAATTGGTTATATGGATCGCTTGGACTACGTGTCGATGATGTGCAATGAGCATGCTTATGTGCGGGCTATTGAGCAATTAGTGAATTTGGAAATTCCCGAACGCGCGCAATACATCCGCGTGATGTTCGATGAAATCACCCGTATTTTGAATCACTTGCTATGGTTGGGCGCGCACGCGCTTGATATTGGCGCCATGACGGTTTTTTTGTACGCGTTCCGCGAGCGTGAAGACCTGATGGATTGCTATGAAGCGGTATCGGGTGCGCGCTTGCACGCAACTTATTATCGCCCCGGCGGCGTGGCGCGCGATCTGCCCGATTCCATGCCGCAGTATGAGAAATCACAGTGGCACAGTGCGCGTGATGTCAACCGCATGAATGAGTCGCGTCAGGGCTCATTACTGGATTTCTTGCAAGATTTTACCGCGCGTTTTCCAGGTTATGTCGATGAGTATGAAACCCTACTGACCGATAACCGTATTTGGAAACAACGCACGGTCAATATCGGGGTGGTATCCCCGGAACGTGCGATTGCGTTGGGTTTTACGGGTCCTATGTTGCGCGGATCTGGTGTGGCTTGGGATTTGCGTAAAAAACAACCTTACGCCGTGTACGATCGCTTGGATTTTGATATTCCGGTGGGTGTGACGGGCGATTGCTACGACCGCTATTTGGTGCGGGTTGAAGAAATGCGTCAATCCAACCGGATTATTATCCAGTGCATTGATTGGCTGCGTAAAAATCCGGGGCCGATCATGGTGGATGATCGCAAAATTGCCCCGCCTCGGCGCGAGGAAGTTAAAGCGGATATGGAATCCCTCATTCACCACTTTAAGCTCTTTACAGAAGGGTATTGCTTGCCTGCGGGCGAAACCTATGCGGCAGTCGAGCACCCCAAAGGCGAATTTGGAATCTATTTGGTCTCCGATGGTTCCAATAAACCCTATCGTTTGAAAGTTCGTGCGCCCGGGTTTGCGCATTTGTCGGCGCTGGATGAAATGTCGCGCGGGCATATGTTGGCCGATGTCGTGGCGATTATTGGCACGCAAGATATTGTTTTTGGTGAGGTGGATCGTTAATGAAAGCCAGTAAAATTCATTTATTAACTGAGCATACCCGCCATGAGATTGATCATTGGTTGGGTAAATATCCACCGGAACAAAAGCAATCAGCGCTCTTGGCCGCCTTGCGCGAAACTCAGCACCAAAATTCAGGCTTTTTGACGACAGAACTCATGGATGCCGTGGCTGAATACCTCGAAATCCCCCCCATTTCTGTTTATGAAGTAGCCACCTTCTACTCGATGCTGGAAACCAAGCCCTGCGGTCGGCATCATGTTTCGATTTGTACCAATATTTCTTGTGCGCTGATGGGCTCCGATGACATCGTGGCACATTGTGAGCGCAAGCTTGGCATTAAGCTTGGGCAATCCACGCCGGATGGGCGGATTTATCTTAAAGTAGAAGAAGAATGCCTGGCCGCCTGCGATGGCGGGCCTATGATGCAAGTCGATCACGTTTATTACGAACGGCTCACTCCTGAAAAAGTGGATGCCATTTTGGATCAGTTGGAGTAACGCGATGACTGAACAAGTCTGCTTTGCCACGATGCAATTCGATGAGCCTTGGACGCTGGAGAGTTACCTTAAAATTGGCGGGTATTCTGCGTGGCGAAAAATTTTGGCGGAAAACACCGATCCTTCGCTGATTATTGAAGAGCTTAAAGCCTCTAATTTGCGTGGGCGCGGGGGGGCTGGTTTTCCGACTGGCCTTAAATGGTCTTTTATGCCCCGCAATGCCCCAGGGCAAAAATATGTCGTGTGTAATTCCGATGAGTCGGAGCCGGGTACCGCTAAAGATCGTCAAATTTTATTGAATAACCCGCATGCATTGGTTGAGGGTATGGCGATTGCTGGCTACACGATTGGTGCCACGGTTGGTTATAACTACATGCGCGGTGAATTTACCGATTTGGTGTTCCGGCGTTTTGAAACGGCTTTAAAAGAAGCGTACGCGCTGGGCTTGCTCGGTAAAAATATTCAAGGTTCGGGTATCGACTTTGATTTGCACGGCTCGCTCGGTGCGGGTGCTTACATTTGCGGTGAGGAAACCGCGCTGCTCGAATCCTTGGAAGGTAAAAAAGGCCAGCCCCGTTTTAAACCCCCATTTCCGGCGAATTTTGGTTTGTATGGCCGTCCGACCACGGTAAATAACACCGAAACGTTATCTTCGGTTCCGGCCATTATGCGTCATGGTGGCAAATGGTTTGCCGATTTGGGCGTGCCCAATAGTGGTGGGGTTAAGCTTTTTTCCGTCTCGGGTCATGTCGCAAAACCCGGTGTGTTCGAGATTCCGATGGGGACACCGTTTGCCGATTTATTAGCGATGGCGGGTGGTGTGCGGGCAGGGCGCAAGCTCAAAGCAGTGATTCCTGGTGGTTCATCGACCCCCGTGATTCCGGGCGACATCATGCTTAAAACGCGGATGGATTACGATTCTATTGCGAAATCCGGTACGTTTTTAGGCTCGGGTGGTTTGATCGTGATTGATGATTCGGCTTGCATGGTACGGGCCTTGCAGCGAATTTCTCGATTCTATTACTCTGAATCCTGCGGCCAATGTACCCCATGCCGTGAGGGCACGGGTTGGCTTTATCGAATGCTGACACGGATTGTTGAGGGCAAAGGGGCTATCGCTGATCTTAATCGGCTCGATGATGTTGCCAGCAAAATTGAAGGACGAACCATTTGTGCTTTGGGCGATGCGGCGGCAGTGCCTGTACGGAGCTTTCTTAAATATTTTCGTCCCGAGTTCGAGTACTACATCGAGCATGGCCACAGCATGATTGCTGATGGTTTGGCGACGGTCTAACAAATACAGGGTTAAGTCATTGAGTATGCACGACGATTTGATCACCATTGAGGTGGATGGCCATCGGTTGCAAGGCCGTAAGGGGGACATGCTGATCGAAGTTACCGATCAGGCCGGTGTAACCATTCCGCGCTTTTGTTATCACCGCAAGCTGTCTATCGCCGCCAATTGCCGGATGTGCTTGGTTGAAGTTGAGCGAGCGCCCAAGCCTTTGCCTGCGTGCTCAACGCCCATTTCAGAGGGCATGCGGGTGCAAACTCGTAGCCCGAAGGCTTTGGCGGCGCAGCGTTCTACCATGGAATTTTTACTGATTAATCATCCCCTTGACTGCCCGATTTGCGATCAAGGCGGCGAGTGCGAATTGCAAGATGTGGCCATGGGCTACGGCGAAGGCGTTGGCCAATATTCCGAAGCTAAACGCGTGGTTAAAGATAAAGATATCGGCTCTTTGATCGCAACCGACATGACCCGCTGCATTCATTGCACGCGGTGTGTTCGGTTCGGTGAGGAGATTGCCGGCCTGAAAGAATTGGGTGTGGTCGGCCGTTCAGATCACATGGAAATTGGTACCTATATCGCCAAAAGTGTGAGCTCTGAACTATCGGGCAATGTAATCGATTTATGCCCCGTGGGTGCACTTACCTCAAAGCCTGCCCGCTACACATATCGCGCGTGGGAGTTGGTGCAGCAGCCGCATGTGGCAACACAGGATGCGTTCGGCTCAAACCTCTATTTGCACACGCGTGAGAACAAAATCATGCGCGCCGTGCCGCGTGATAACGAGTTAATTAACGAAACTTGGTTGTCTGATCGAGATCGGTTTGCGTACACGGGCTTGTTTGCAGAGGATCGTCTGACCCAGCCGCAAATTAAACGAGAGGGTCAGTGGCAGGTCGTGGACTGGGATACCGCCTTGGCAGAGGTGGCTCAGTCGGTGCAGGCGTTGGTGCAGGAACAAGGCGCGAATGCCTTGGGCGGATTAATTTCACCTGATGCCAGTTTGGAAGAGCTTTATTTATTCCAAAAACTCATTCGCGGCTTGGGCTCGAATAATGTCGATCATCGGTTGCGTCAAATAGATTTTTCCGCCGATGCGGGCGATCCGGTAATGCCGTGGTTTGGGATGGACATCGCCGATTTAAGCAAGCTGAACGCGGTGGTGCTGATTGGCGCCATGGTGCGTGAAGAAATTCCGCTCTTTGGCCATAGGTTGCGTCAAGCGGCGCTTAAAGGCCGAGCGAAAATTCATTTGGTGCATCCTTATGAGCAGGCATTAACCTTTAATGCAACGCAATGGCTGTCGGGTGCACAGGCTGGTATGTTGGATGTGTTGATTGTTTTGGCTCGTGCAGCAGGCGTTTTGTTGCCTGAAACTCTGGTTGAATCCGCGCCCGTTGATGCCCTGATGATTGATCGCATACGAGCGGATCTCAAAAAAGGCACGCGGCGCGCCATCTTCCTCGGGCATTTGGCGCAAAACGATGCAAATTTTGGGGCTATTCGTTATTTAGCGACACAAATTGCCAAAGCAACTGATTCGGCTTTAGGGGTTTTGCCTCAAGGTGCGAATCAATCGGGGGCTTGGTTGGCGGGTGCGGTGCCGCATCGTTTGCCGGGTGGGCTTCCGGCAGTTGGTTCAGGGGCTAACGCCTCGTTGCTGTTGGCAGAACCTAAACCTGCCCTGTTGTTGTATGGCATTGAACCTGAGTTCGATTCAAGTGCGGGTATGGCCGTGCTGAATCGCCTGAAAGCGTCAGAGTGTGTGGTCTGCTTTACCGCGCACGCATCAGCGCATCAGCGTGAATATGCCAACATTCTTCTGCCAATCGGCACCGCCGTTGAATCGGCGGGCACTTGGGTCAATGGCGAGGGTCGTTGGCAACCGCAGCGCGGTATCGTCCGTTCTTTTGCTGATTCACGTCCGGGCTGGAAAGTGCTGCGGGTACTGGGTACCTTGCTGGATTTAAGTGGCTTTGACTACTTGGACGCAGCTCAAATTCGAAACGATATTCAAGCGCAGTGCGCCCACATTAATTTATCAAATTTGAGTGACGTGCTGGGTGCCATCACCCGATCAGATGTGCGTGCGGATGCTTGGACGCGGATTGCGCCCATCGCCGTTTATGGCATTAATGGCATTGTGCGCCGCGCAGAACCGCTGCAGATGACGGAGTTGGCGATGAAGCAAAATCACTGCCTTGTGAGCCCCATCGACGCACAATCTCAAGGGTGGGAAGCGGGGGATTGCTTGCTCATTACGCAATCGGGGCAGCCCCAATCTCTGCCGATTAAAATAGAAGAAGGCGTGCCTGCAGGATCTTTGCTGATTTATGTGGGTGTAGCAACCGCAGGCTTGCCCGCTGAGGGCGGCACCGTCGAGGTTGTGCGGGAGGCAGTGGCATGTTAACGCAATGGTTATCTCCGGTGCTGGGGTGGATGTCGCCTGCATGGCAGTACCTCATTGTCAATACTCTGCTTGTGCTGGTGGTATTGTTGCCCCTTGTCATCGCAGTGGCTTATCTCACCTACTTTGAGCGCAAGGTGATTGGTTACATGCAAGTGCGAATCGGCCCCAATCGCGTGGGGCCTTACGGTTTGTTTCAGCCCTTTGCCGATGTATTCAAGCTCTTATTTAAAGAAATTATTACGCCCAATGTGGCCAATAAATTTATATTTTACTTTGCGCCTGTGCTCATATTGGTGGCATCGTTTGTGGCGTGGGCGGTTATTCCTTTTGATAAAGGGTGGGTGCTATCCAATATTAATGCAGGGTTGCTGTATGTGTTGGCCATCGGTGCTGCGGGTGTGTATGGGGTTATTTTGGCCGGTTGGGCATCGAACTCTAAATATGCGTTACTCGGCGGGATGCGCTCTGCCGCGCACAAAGTCGCCTATGAATTGGCGATGGGATTTGCTCTTGTCGGCGTGCTGATGGCGGCTAAAAGCCTGAATTTATCGGAGATTGTCGAAAAACAAACCGGTGGAGTTCTTAACTGGTATTGGCTGCCCTTGCTGCCCATGTTCGTGGTGTACTTTATCTCTGGCGTGGCAGAAACCAATCGCGCACCATTTGATATATCCGAAGGCGAGTCTGAAATCGTGGCGGGTTTTCATGTCGAATATTCCGGCATTACCTTCGCTCTTTTTATGCTGGCTGAATATGCCAGCATGATCTTAATTTCTGCCCTCACGGCTCTGCTGTTTCTGGGTGGCTGGCTTTCGCCCTTCCAAGGCACCGCGTTGGAATCGTTCACTCAATTCATTCCGGGGATTTTGTGGTTTTTCCTTAAAATTGTGATATTGCTTTTCTTGTTTTTATGGTTTCGAGCGACATTCCCGCGTTATCGGTACGATCAAATTATGCGCTTGGGCTGGAAGGTATTTATCCCCGTAACCATCCTCTGGATTTTTGTCGAGGGTGTGTTGGTGTATTTCAAAGTAGGGCCTTGGTTTGATTAACTTCAGTTTGATTAACTTAAGTGTACTTAACTTATCGCCCGTGGTATCCAAATGATCGCATTAAAGCAATTCGTTAAAACATGGTTTCTCTGGGAGTTATTTCTGGGGTTGTCGGTAACGGGTAAGTATTTTTTTGGACGCAAATTTACGGTGCAATATCCGGAAGAAAAAACCCCCATGTCGCCCCGGTTTCGAGGTTTACATGCCTTGCGCCGCTATGCCAATGGTGAGGAGCGCTGCATTGCGTGTAAATTATGCGAAGCGGTATGCCCTGCGCTGGCCATTACCATTGAATCGGAACTGCGCGAGGACGGTACCCGCCGTACAACCCGCTATGACATCGATTTATTCAAATGTATTTATTGTGGTTTTTGTGAAGAGGCCTGTCCGGTAGATTCCATTGTAGAAACCCGAATTTTTGAGTATCACTTTGAAAATCGTGGTGAAAACATCATGACTAAAGACCGCTTACTGGCGATTGGTGATCGAATGGAGCCACAAATTGCGGCCGATCGCTTGGCCGATGCGCGTTATCGTTAATCATGTTGTGCGTTCGCACCCCGTTAAGGATTTTTGCATGACTTTGTATCAATTTTTGTTTTATGTATTTGCCTCCTCCGCCGTCATTTCGGCCATTCGGGTTGTCACGGTAAAAAACCCAGTGCATGCGGCTTTGTTTTTGGTGTTAACGTTTTTTTCGACCGCGCTCGTCTGGGTGTTAATGGAAGCGGAGTTCCTCGGTATTGTTTTGCTATTGGTTTATGTCGGTGCCGTCATGGTGCTGTTCTTATTTGTGGTGATGATGCTTGATGTGAACCTTGCCCCATTGCGTGAAGGCTTTGTGCGCAACCTGCCCGTGGGTGTGTTTGTGGCATTGGTCATGGTCATTGAACTTGGGTTTATTGTGGGCGCGCAAAGTTTTGGACTTGCTGCCTTTCCTGCCCCCACGCCTGCGGCGGCTGGGGCATCAAATACTCTGGCTTTGGGCTCCGTTTTGTACACCCAGTTTGTCTACCCGTTTGAAATAGCCGCCTTTATTTTATTAGTGGCCATTGTTGCGGCCATTGCGCTTGCGCATCGCAAGCGGGAAGGCGCGCATTATCAAGATATTGATGCGCAAGTCCGAGTGCGCAAAGTTGATCGGGTGCGCGTTTTAAAAATCCCTGCGGCTGAATCTGCCCCCAAAACACTTGATTTACCCATCGCAACGGGAGCGGCACCTCGTGATTAGTTTGTCCCAATTTCTTCTGTTTGGCGCTATTTTGTTCTCGATTAGCGTGGCCGGTATATTTTTAAATCGGAAAAATGTACTGGTACTCTTAATGGCCATCGAATTGATGTTGTTAGCGGTTAATGTCAATTTCATCGCGTTCTCGCACTTTTTGGGCGACATTAACGGCCAAGTATTTGTATTTTTTGTATTAACGGTTGCGGCAGCAGAAGCCGCCATTGGTTTGGCCATTTTGGTGACTTTGTTCCGTAACCGCCGAACAATCAATGTCGAAGACTTAACGGCGATGAAGGGGTAATTCATGGAAAAAATTTACCTCGCCATCGTTTTAGCGCCGTTGTTCGGTGCCCTTGTGGCTGGCTTGCTGGGAAAAAAGATTGGTAATGCCGGCGCGCATTGGGTCACGATTATCGGGGTGGCTATTGCCTTTGGCTTGTCTGTGTACACGTTTTATATGCACGTTTGGGGTGGGCTGCCCACCTTTAATGCGGCGGTATACACTTGGGCTGCAACCGATTCATTCCAATTTGATATTGGTTTTATGATCGATCATCTCACCGTGCTCATGATGGTGGTTGTCACCTCAGTCAGCTTGATGGTGCATATTTATACCGTGGGCTACATGCAAGGGGATCCGGGCTACACGCGGTTTTTTAGCTATATTTCGCTTTTTACCTTCTCGATGCTGATGTTGGTGATGGCTAATAATTTATTGCAATTATTCTTCGGCTGGGAAGCGGTTGGTTTGGTTTCTTATCTATTAATTGGTTTTTGGTACAAAAAAGAGACGGCAATTTTCGCCAATTTAAAGGCTTTTATTGTGAATCGAGTCGGCGATTTTGGCTTTTTGCTCGGTATTGCGGCCATTTTGATGTATGCCAATACCTTAGATTACGCCACCTTCTTTGAGCGTTTGCCCGCTTTAGCCAGCGTGAAAGTAGAATATTGGCCTGGGGTTGAGTGGTCTTTGCCGACTGTTATTGCGATATTGCTGTTTATTGGTGCGATGGGTAAATCGGCGCAGGTGCCTTTACATGTGTGGCTGCCCGATTCGATGGAAGGCCCCACGCCGATTTCTGCTCTAATTCATGCAGCCACCATGGTCACTGCGGGCATTTTTATGGTGGCGCGTTTTTCACCGGTGTTTGAGTTATCTGATGCAGCGCTTTCATTTGTCATGGTAATTGGCGCCATTACGGCGATATTTATGGGGTTGCTGGGCATCGTTCAAAACGACATCAAGCGCGTTATCGCCTATTCAACGCTCTCCCAGTTAGGCTACATGACGGTCGCTTTGGGCGCATCAGCCTACTCAGCCGCTATTTTCCATTTGATGACCCATGCTTTTTTTAAGGCGCTTTTGTTCTTGGCGGCCGGTTCCGTCATCATTGCCATGCACCACGAGCAAGATATTCGCAAAATGGGCGGTTTATGGAAATTCATGCCCATCACTTTTGTGACTTTCTTGATTGGTTCTCTCGCCCTCATTGGGTTTCCGGGTACCTCGGGTTTCTTCTCTAAAGACAGTATTATTTTGGCCGTCGAAGCGTCACACTTGCCGGGGGCAACCTTTGCCTATTGGTCGGTGCTTTTAGGCGTATTTGTGACCGCTTTTTATACGTTTCGAATGTTTTTTTTGGTATTTTTCGGCGAAGGTCGAATGGATGCCCATACAAAATCACATTTGCATGAGTCACCTAAGGTTGTGACATGGCCACTTATTTTGTTAGCGATACCTGCGCTATTCATCGGTTATTTCACGATAGATCCGTTGTTATTTTCAGGGTTTTTTGGTGATGCCATCGTGGTCTTGCCGGTTCACGATGTCATGGCCACCCTGCATGAACATTTTCACGGTGCTTGGGCCATGTTGCTGCATGGCTTTGTAAGCCCGGTTGTTTGGTTATCTTTTGCAGGGGTTGGCTTAGCGGCTTTAATGTATCTCGGGTTTCCTCAGCAGTTGCCGCGCTTCTTTGCTCATCTTTTTGCTTGGCCGAAGCGCGTGTTAGATGGCGCTTACGGCTTTGATGAGTTCAATGCTGCCGTGTTTGGCGGCGGCTCTCGCTTATTGGGACGGGGTTTATGGCGCATAGGCGATGTGCGATTGATTGATGGGTTAATGGTTAATGGCACTGCATTGCTCATTGGCGCTACGGCTTTGCAGTGGCGCAAAATTCAGACGGGTTATTTGTATCACTACGCTTTTGTGATGATTCTAGGCTTGATCGGGTTCATGACCTGGATCGTGTTTTTACGTTGACTTTTTCGAGATGGACACCGGTTTAATGTTTTTTTCTTCTTGGCCGATTCTTAGCATAATTGTCTGGCTCCCGATTGTAGCGGGCATTTTTGTTATGAGCTTTGGTGCGAGTCACGCAAGCTTGGCACGTTGGTTTGCCTTAGCCATTTCAGTTGTTGTGTTTGGCTTAAGTCTCGCCCTATTGCCTAGCTTTGATACGCACACCTATGCCATGCAGTTTGTTGAGCGCGTGCCTTGGATACCGCAATTTGGCATTAACTACCATTTGGGTGTTGATGGGATTTCTTTACCGTTGCTTATTTTGACCACCTTTACAACGGTGTTGGTCATCATCGCAGCGTGGGAAGTTATAAAAGAAAAAGCGCATCAGTATTTGGCGGCTTTTTTGATTATGGAAGGCATGATGAATGGCACCTTCGCGGCGCTGGATGCCATCGTGTTTTATTTCTTCTTTGAAGCCATGCTGATCCCCATGTTCATTGTGATTGGTATTTGGGGTGGTCCTAAGCGCGTGTTCGCTACCATTAAATTTTTTCTTTATACCTTTTTAGGCTCCGTATTCATGTTGATCGCTCTGATTTACATGTACTTTAAAGGGGGTAGCTTTTCGATTTTGGCCATGCAGCAGTTGCCCCTGTCGATGACCGAGCAAGTGCTTATTTTCTTGGCATTTTTTATTGCATTTGCGGTCAAAATCCCGATGTGGCCCGTGCATACTTGGTTGCCCGATGCGCACGTTGAGGCGCCTACGGGTGGGTCGGTCATCTTGGCGGCCATCATGCTTAAAATTGGGGGCTATGGCTTTTTGCGATTCTCATTGCCCATCACCCCAGATGCCTCCGCACTGCTGGATGGCATGATGATTGCGCTTTCTTTGATTGCCATTGTGTATATTGGTTTTGTTGCCTTGGCGCAAAGCGATATGAAAAAGCTGGTTGCTTATTCGTCTATTTCTCATATGGGTTTTGTTACCCTCGGCATTTTTGTCATTTTCATGATTTATGACAATGCAATCAACGGCGGCAGCGGCATTCACATGGCGCTCGAGGGTGCGATGGTGCAGATGATTTCCCATGGCCTTATTTCGGCGGCCATGTTCTTATCAATCGGCGTGTTGTATGACCGGCTTCATTCGCGCGAGATTTCGGCCTATGGTGGGGTGGTGAACACCATGCCTTGGTTTGCCGCCATGATGATGGTGTTTGCCATGGCCAATGTCGGCTTGCCGGGCACATCGGGCTTTGTCGGCGAATTTATGGTTATTTTAGCGGCCTTTAAAGCCAATTTCTGGATTGCCCTTTTGGCGGCATTAACCTTGATTATTGGCGCCTCATACACTCTGTGGATGGTTAAGCGGGTGTTTTTTGGTGAGATTCAAAATCAAGGGGTTGCCGAGCTTAAAGATGTTAACCCGCGCGAAGCTTGGATGCTCGGCAGTCTTGTTTTTCTGATTATTCTTCTGGGCGTCTGGCCGAATCCCTTACTCGATTTGATGCACGCCACGATTGAACACCTTGCGCAACAAGCGCTCACCTCCAAGCTGTGATCTCTGTTATGCCGAATGAATTTCCTACAATTGCGGCCTTAAATCTGATGCCGATCCTGCCTGAAATGATTTTGGCCGGTATGGCGTGTTTGATCTTGCTGATTGATCCCTTCCTGCCCCGATATGGGCGCAATGTGAGCTATGCCCTCACGTTGGTTACGTTAATTGTGCTGTTTATCGTCACCCTGCTTCAGATGTCGAGCGAGGTGCGGTTCAGTTTTGGTGGCATGGTGGTCAATGATCCGATGTCTGATTTAATGAAACTTGCATCCTATGTTGCGCTGGCCATGGTTTTGGTTATGTCGCGCGGTTACCTACGGGAACGGGGCATGGACAAGGGCGAGTATTACATGCTCGCGCTGTTTGGTTTGCTTGGCATGATGATTCTTATTTCGGCCAACCATTTGCTGCTGATTTATTTAGGGCTAGAGCTTATGTCGCTTTCTATGTACGCCATGACCGCCTTTAAGCGGGATGATGGGCGTGCCTCTGAGGCGGCAATGAAATACTTTGTGCTCGGTGCGCTCGCTTCCGGCATTTTGCTCTATGGCATGTCACTTTTATATGGGGTAACGGGCGGCCAGTTGATGTTGACCGACATCGCGGCCGTGCTCTCAAGTGATTCCCCTTCGCTCGCACTGAAAGCGGCGGTTGTTTTTATTGTCGTGGGTGCTGTGTTTAAGTTAGGGGTTGCCCCGTTTCACATGTGGTTACCCGATGTGTATGAAGGCGCGCCCACAGCGGTGACCTTGTATTTGGCCACCGCGCCAAAAATTGCGGCCTTAGCCATGGTAATTCGGTTATTGGTCGATGGTATGGGGGGGCTGATGCCTGATTGGCAGCCGATTCTTATCGTAGCAGCCGTGCTTTCATTGGCTATTGGTAATGTAGTGGCCATCGCGCAAACCAGCTTTAAGCGCATGCTCACCTATTCAGCCATTAGCCATGTGGGTTTTATTATGCTGGGTGTTTTAGCCGGCACGCAGGCGGGGTATTCCGCTGCACTGTTCTACACCATCGCCTATGTGGTGATGTCGATCGGTGCCTTTGGGATGATTCTGCTGCTGGCAAGACAGGGTTATGAGGCTGAAAACCTCGATGATTTGAAAGGGTTGAATGATAAAAGCCCTGTGATGGCGTTTGTATTTTTGCTGTTAATGTTCTCAATGGCGGGCATTCCCTTTACTTTAGGGTTTTGGGCGAAACTTGCCGTGCTGCAAGCGGTCGTAGGAGTGGGGTTTTGGTGGCTCGCGGTTTATGCCGTGGTTATGGCCGTTGTCGGTGCCTTTTACTATTTGCGCGCGGTTAAGTTTGCCTACTTTGATGCGCCGACCGATTCCGCACCGATTAATCCCGATTGGAACGTTCGGGGCGTTTTGGCCTTAAGTGGGCTTGCTGTGTTGTATTTTGGTTTATTCCCTACAGGCTTGGTTGGCTTGGCAACGCGCGCGTTTGGTGGGTAACCCTTAGGGAGCCTCTGATTGAATCCTTCGGCTCACGAGGGATTCAATCAGAGGTTCCCTAGGCTTCTCGCTTTATTTTTGG
>DZCK01000059.1 GCA_022730245.1 Halothiobacillus neapolitanus | reverse complement strand
GTGCGCCAGTCAATCGGCGGTTCGCCATTTGTGCTCAAAAAATCGTTAATTTTTGAGAACGGTTTTGAGCCAAAAAACCCGCGATAAGCCGATAAGGGCGAAGGGTGTGGGCTTTGGAGAATCAAATGCCGCGCATCGGCATTCTGCGGTTCGATGAGCGCGCGTTTTTTCTGCGCCAACGCGCCCCAGAGCACGAACACCACCGGCTGGCTCCGAGCGGCTAATGCCGCGATGGCCGCATCGGTGAGCACTTCCCAGCCTTGCTTTTGGTGGGCGTTGGATTGCCCTGCGGGCACCGTGAGCACCGCATTCAACAGCAGCACGCCCTGCGCTGCCCAAGGCGTTAAATCGCCCCGGGTGTTTTCAATGCCAAGATCATCGCGCAATTCCTGAAAAATGTTGATTAACGATTTGGGTAAGGGCTTAACCCCCGCCTGCACCGAAAAACTCAAGCCGTGGGCATGGCCGGGCGTGGGGTATGGGTCTTGCCCTAAAATTACCACCCGCGCGCGATTGAATGGCGTGGCATGAAAGGCGTTGAGCCAGTGGGTTTTTTCGGGGAGCAGCTGCTTGCCCGCGCGTAATTCTGCCTGTAAAAAAACGCGGAGCCGTTCAAGGGGTTCGCTTTCGAGGGTGGGCGCTAAAACGGCTTGCCAGCTGGCTTCTAGTGGTATTTCTGTCATGGCATGAGGCGCTCAATCGCCCAACCTTCGGAGGCGGGGGTGTAGGTAAATCGATCATGCAGGCGCGAGCGGCGGCCTTGCCAAAATTCCCATTCATCGGGCAAAAGGCGATAGCCGCCCCAAGCGGGATTGCGCGGTACATCGCCATTCGGATAGCGCGCTTCGGTGGCGGCAAAACGGGCTTCCAGCGCCGCGCGCGATGCAATCGGCTGGCTTTGATGTGAGGATGCCGCCGCCATGCGCGATTTAATCGGGCGTTGGTTGAAATAGGCTTCGTTATCGGCGTCCGGCAAGGGTTCGATTCGCCCGACAACCCGCACTTGGCGATCGGTTTCTGGCCAATAAAACGTGAGCGCCGCAAACGGGTTTTCGGCCAATTCTTGCCCTTTGCGGCTGCGCGAATCGGTATAAAAACACAAGCCGCGCGCATCTAAATGCTTAAGTAATACATACCGCGCCGAAGGCCGTCCCGCCGCCGTGGCCGTGCTTAAACACAGGGCGTTGGAATCAAAGTTACCCGCCGCCTCGGCTTCCATAAGCCAAGTTTGTAGTTGCACCTCGGGCGCGGGATTTAACTCAGCCCGATGCAACTCGCCATACGCGAAGTCGCGCCGGTGGGCACGGTGATCAAATTCGCCGGTATCGTTCATGGTGTTCTCCTGATGATCTGCACACCAGTTTAGCAGGCTGCTATGCTCGCAGGCCTTCCAAACACGACACGATGACTATGAATATACCTGCCCATCCGGCTCATCTTTCTGCCCATCTTTTTTTATTCCACGGTTTGGGCGCCAGCGGAAACGACCTCGCGCCCGTGGGGCGAATGTTGGCCGAGCAGGCGGGTATGCCGCCGTTGAGGGTGCACACCCCCGATGCGCCCATGGCGGCGGTCACGCTTAATAACGGCTATGTGATGCCAAGCTGGTTTGATATTTATGGGCTGGATCGGGATTCCCCCGTGGATTTAGCCGGTATGAATGCGGCGGCCGAGCGCATGGCGGCTTTGATGGATACGCAAGCGGGGGATGCGCCGTTTTGGGTGGGTGGGTTTTCGCAAGGCGGCGTGGTGGCGCTGCGTGCCGCGTGCTTAACCCGCCGCGTGCCTGCGGGGGTGATTTTGCTTTCAACTTGGCTGCCCGCACCGGATGCCTTTGTTTTGCCTGCCGCGCGCAGGGCGATGCCGATCTTCATTGGGCATGGGGCGTTTGATGCGGTCGTGCCCCCAGCGGCGGCCATTCGAATGAGCCGATGCTTAACGGATCAGGGCGCGAGGCAGGTCACGCAGCATAGCTACCCTATGGAGCACAGCATTTGCCCTGAGGAGCTGGCGGATTGGGCGCTGTGGATGGCGGGCGCTTAAGTGCGGGTGTGATGCCCATAAAAAACCCGCCGGAAGGGGCGGGTGGATGGCGCGAGGTCGATGATTTAGGGAACCTCTGATTGAATCCTTCGTGGCCGAGACGGCCTTTTGAGGGATGAGTCGCAAGGCGTGGTGCGAAACGAATGGTTATTCCATTCGTGAGTGCCGCAACACAGCGAATCGCCCTCAAAAGACCGTCCCGAAGGGTTGCTGCCCAAAAGACGCAACACGTCGTTATCGGCCTTGGCATCTTAGAATAACTAAGACCGGCGGCCTCTGCCTCGTTTTGCGGCTTTTGGCTCAGCAACTCGGCTCACCAAGGATTTGATCAGAGGTTCCTTAGCTTTTATCCGCCATTTTTTGCATGTTCTCGTTAATTTTGAACAGCACGATCATAAGCTCACTCCAAATGCGCACACCAATGCCACCGGCGACGATAAAAAACAGCCCCTTGAAAAAAGAGCCGAACGAGAACCCCCACGGCGCAAACATCGAGCCGATGCCGCCAATCACCACCATCAAAAGCAGCAGCCAGTAGACGGCTGTAATGATTTTTGGTGTGAGCATGCTGTTGAAAAATAATAGGTCTTTCATGGGGTGCTTCCTGTTTGATTAAAATTTGCTTCGAGCGGATGCGGGGATTACCCCACGCCGTTGCCAGCTTAACAAAAAATCTCTGTCGTTAAGTGTGCGTGCGTTGCGCTTGAAAGCGCCGCGCGCGCAGCAGCTACCTGCGCGCGCACCTGATTAGGCGCGGTGCCGCCCAATAGATCGCGGGCGGCCATGCTGCCTTCGAGCGTTAATACGGCAAAGACATCTTCCTTGATTTTGGCGGAAAAGGTTTGCAATTCGGCAAGAGGGAGTTCGGATAAATCACAACCGATGGTTTGGCCGTGGCGCACGGCTTTGCCGACAATTTCGTGCGCATCGCGGAAGGGCACGCCTTGGCGCACGAGGTAATCGGCCAAATCGGTGGCGGTGGAGAACCCCTGCTTGGCGGCAGCGCGCATCCGTTCGCGATTCGGCTCGATGGCGGGCATCATGTCGGCAAAGGCGCGCAGGCTGCCCATGAGCGTATCGACCGCATCGAATAAGGGTTCTTTGTCTTCTTGGTTGTCTTTGTTGTAGGCCAAGGGCTGGCCTTTCATCAGGGTGAGTAGGGCGAATAAATCGCCGTACACACGGCCAGTTTTACCGCGCACGAGCTCGGGCACATCGGGGTTTTTCTTTTGCGGCATAATCGAGCTGCCGGTGCAGAAGCGATCGGGCAGGTTGATAAAGCTAAATTGCGCCGAGGTCCATAAAACCAGCTCCTCGCTCATGCGCGACAAGTGCATCATGATGAGCGCGGCGGCGGATAAAAATTCGATTGCAAAATCCCGATCGGACACGGCATCCAGCGAGTTGCGGCTCACGCCGTCAAAGCCCAACAGTTCAGCCACATACGCGCGATCAAGCGGGTAGGAGGTGCCCGCCAGCGCCGCCGAACCCAGCGGCAGCACGTTGACGCGTTTGCGTACATCGATCAGGCGTTCGGCATCGCGGCTGAGCATTTCATACCAGGCGAGCAGGTGGTGGCCAAAACTGATCGGTTGCGCCACTTGCAGGTGGGTGAAGCCGGGCATGACGGTATCGGCTTCCCGCTCGGCTAAATCCACAAGGCCAGCGCGCAAACGGGCGAGTTCTTGCTGGATGCGGTCAATCGCACCGCGCAAGTACAAGCGCACATCGGTTGCGACCTGATCGTTGCGTGAGCGGCCCGTGTGCAGTTTTTTGCCGACATCGCCGATGCGGTCAATCAGCCGCGCTTCAATGTTCATGTGCACATCTTCATAGGCGACCACCCAAGCGAAATCGCCGCGCTCAATGTCGAGCAGCAGGGTGTTTAAGCCCGATACGATTTTCTCGCATTCATCTAAGGTGAGCACGCCCACTTTGGCCAGCATTTTGGCGTGCGCGATGGAGCCGGCAATATCCTCGCGGAACAGCCGCTGATCGAACCCGACCGAGGCGGTAAAGGCTTCTACAAACGCATCGGTGGGCTCATCAAATCGGCCACCCCAGAGTTTCACCAGAGGCAAATCGGGGGTTTGATCGGTGGTGTGTTCATCGGGGCGAATCATGGCGGCATCTCGCTTTGTTAGAATGGCTCAAAGAGTGGCGTAGTATATCGCAACCCGCCGAGGGTTCTGCCCCATTCCCCTAAGCTGCTTGGCGGCGGATTATTTACGACAAGGATACCGTCATGAGTTTTGCCGATTTACCCCCCAGAGCCCACCCGCATACCCCGCCCCGCAATGCGGCCTTGCCCGCTTTTTGCACGCCGCGCGTGTTGCTCATCACCTTGCTTTTGGGGCTTGGGGTGGCGCTGCTGTTGGCCATTGCCCCCGGGGTGGCGGAAGATCGCTGGGTGCGGCTTGGCACCACGGCTTGGTTTGTGGCCTGGGTGGTGCTGATAACAACCGGTGTGTTGTGTGGCCTGCAAAAACCCTTGTGCCGACTGAGCTTGCCCTGGCTGCTGGGCGGAGTGATGAGCATCTTGCTGGCCGCGACGGGGCTTATCAGCGTGCTGGCCTACCAATCGCTCACGCAGTTGGGCTGGAATCCGTTTGAGAGTCAAACCGAGTTCTTGCTCCACAATCAAGCCATTGCCTTGGTTGTGGGCGGTATGGGGATTTGGATTTTTTCACTGCATTGGTCGAAAACGCGCCGTGTTACCGCACAAACCAAGGCGGAACTCGATGCGTTACACGCGCGGATTCGCCCGCATTTTTTGTTCAATAGTTTAAATACCGTGGCGGCCTTAATTGAAACCGACCCCAAAGCGGCGGAAGCGGCGGTATTGGATTTGGCCTCGGTGTTTCGCGCCGCGCTGCATGCCGGTGATGTATCCACGCTGTCAGACGAGATTGCCCTAAGCCAGCGGTATTTGGCGCTGGAGCAGTGGCGACTGGGCGAGCGGTTAGTGGTGGCTTGGGTGTTACCCATCACACCCTTGCCGCCCATTGCTATGCCCATTTTGAGCTTGCAGCCTTTGATGGAAAATGCCGTGCGCTACGCCGCCGAGCGCAGCCCTACCCCATGCACGATTCGCATCGAATGCGTGCTCGGCAAGAGCGCTGTGAGTTTGCTCATTGAAAACCCCCTCATTGACGCAGCAAAGTTACCCGTTGCGGGGGGGAATGGCATTTCGTTGCAAAACATTCGAGACCGTTTGACGCTCATGTTTGGTGATCGAGCCAGCCTGCGGGCAGGCGAAATTGAAGGCCAGTATCGGGTCAAGCTCGTTTTGCCGCTGGATGGCCACGGCGGTGTCGCATGAACGTGCTGCTGGTGGATGACGAGCCGCTGGCGCGCGCGCGGTTACGGCGCTTGTTGCAGGTTCACCCCGATATTCAGGTGATGGGTGAGGCGGGCTCCGCCGAGGTGGCCGAACGGGCGCTAAACGATGAGCCGGATCTGATTTTTTTGGATATTGAAATGCCGGGTGAGTCCGGCTTGGCTTGGGCGGCGCGTTTGCGGCAACGCGCGGTGCCCCCCGCGATAATTTTTACCACCGCCCACCCGCAGCATGCGCTGGATGCCTTTGTGAGCAGCCCGGTGGATTATTTGCTTAAACCTATCGAGCCCGCGCGTTTGGCTGCCGCCCTCGCCCGAGCGCGTCAACCCACCCGCGCCCAGCAGGTCATTGAGCCTAGGCTCAGTATCCAGATTGGACGGCAGCAACGGGTGATTTTGGCTCAGGATATTGTGGCTGCGCTGAGTGAGGATAAATACACCCGTTTGATTTATAGCGCGGGCGAAGCGATTGTGGATTTGAGTTTAAAAGAGCTGGAAGCGCAGTTGGGTGATCGGTTGTTGCGGATTCATCGGCAGGCTACGATTAACCGCGCGCGCCTGCAAGGGGTCATGAGCAATGCGCAAGGCCAACACTTTGCGGTGGTCTTGGGGTTAGCGCAGCCGCTGGAAATTAGCCGCCGTGCCCTGCCCTTGGTTCGGGCGGCTTTGGCGGGTTAATGTGCGTTGCGCGGGCAGCGTTAATCGGCGGTTGATGCGCCATCTTTGCGCAGCGATTTGGGCAAGGCGAACACCATGTGCTCCACAATATGCGGCGCGGTTTCTTCAAGGCGCGCATTAAAGTGGGTTTGCAGGTGGGTTAACACCGCTTGCACCAAAACCTCGGGCGCAGAAGCCCCCGCCGTGACCCCCACGCGGGTGCAGCAGCCAAACCAGTCATCGCTGATGTCTTCGGCACCATCAATTAAATAGGCGGCAATGCCCGCCTGCTCGGCAATTTCACGCAGGCGATTCGAGTTCGAGCTGGTTTTTGAGCCTACCACCAAAATCACATCGCAGGTTTGGGTGAGCAGGCGCACGGCATCTTGGCGATTTTGGGTGGCGTAGCAAATGTCATCCTTTTTGGGGCCTTCAATCTCGGGAAAATGCTGCCGCAGCGCGGCAATAATTGTTTGCGTTTCATCCACCGAGAGCGTGGTTTGGGTGGAGTACGCAAGGCCTTGTGGGTTGTCAATTTGTAGCTTGTCGACATCGCTAATGCGTTCAATGAGATGAATTTTGCCGCCAAAGCGGGCATCAAAATGCCCCATCGTGCCTTCCACCTCCGGGTGGCCAGCATGGCCAATCAGCACCACATCGCGCCCGATGCGGGCGTGCCGTTCCACTTCTAAATGCACTTTGGTGACAAGTGGGCAGGTGGCATCAAAAATGCGCAGGCCGCGTGCGGCGGCGGCCTCCTCAATGGCGCGAGAAACCCCGTGTGCGGAAAAAATTAAGGTGGCCTCATCGGGCACTTCACTGAGTTCCTCGATAAAGATGGCGCCCTTGCGTTTTAGGTTTTCAACGATGTAGCGGTTATGCACAATTTCATGGCGCACAAAAATTGGTGCGCCGAATAAATCCAGCGCCCGATCAACAATTTCAACCGCCCGATCAACCCCGGCACAAAAGCCACGGGGGTTGGCGAGCTGAATTTTCATATCCGGTTTGGGTGGTTGGGTCATAACGCGGCCTCTTGGTCGTTAATCGCAAGAATGTGCACAATGAGTTGAATATTCATGCCTGCCATGGGGTGATTAAAATCTACGGTGAGGGTTTCCTCATGAATGGCGCGCACCGTGCCGGCGATGGCATCGCCATTGGGGAGATCGAATTCCACCACATCATTGATGGTGAGCGCGAGATGATGCGGGACATCGCTGCGCGGCAGTTCGTGAATCATCTCCGGGTCGGGGGAGCCAAAGGCAAACTCCGGGGTGAGCAAGATTCGGGTGTGCTCGCCCAAGGGCAGGCCGATCAGGGCTTCTTCTAGGCGCGGCTCAAAACTGCCATCGCCAAGCACAAAGGTTATGGGCTCGGCATCAAAACTGCTATCAACGAGGCGATCATCGGGTAAGCGCAAGGCGTAATGCAGGGTGACGGTATCGCCGCGCGCAATGTGGGGAAGGGTCATGGTTTATCTTGCTCGGCGGGGCGCATCGGTGGCGCGCGGTTGGGTAAGAGCTCAACAATCAGCAGTAAAACCACGCCTAAAGTAATGGCGCTATCGGCGATATTGAATGCGGGCCAGTGATAGCCTGCGGCGTGAAAATCGAGAAAATCGACCACATAACCTAAGGTCAGCCGGTCGATTAAATTTCCCAGCGCGCCGCCAATAATCAGCGCAATGGCCACTTTAACCCAGGTGGTGCGCCGTGGGATTGGGTTGGTTTTCGTGCGCAGCGGAATGCGCAGCAACCACACGAGCAAACCCAAAGCCACAAACCCCGCTAAAAAGGCAAAGCCCCAGCGTTGCCAGCCGCCGGAATTGGCCAGAAACGAAAACGCCGCGCCGTGGTTGTGCAGCAAGGTGAGGTTGAAAAAACCAGTGAGTTCAACCGGCGTGGCATAGTGCAAAAAATGGCTGGCGTACTGTTTGGTGAGGGCATCGGCTCCGATAACCAGCGCCGAAAGCAAAAGCCAGAAGAGGTTTCGCCAATAAATTTGGCCGGGTTTAAAGGCGCTCATGCAAAGCGCCGGGTTTCACCCGCCCCGTCGATGTTGTCGATGCAGCGCCCGCACAGGGTGGGGTGCGTGGCATGGCTGCCTACATCGGCTTGGTGATGCCAGCAGCGCTCACATTTTGGTGCTGGGCAGGCTTCGATCTGCACGGCCAGCGATTCACCGGTGGGCAGGGTGTCACGCACGAGCGTGTTTGGCATTTCGGCCAGCGGGCGTAGATTCAGTTCAGAGGCAATCAGCACAAAGCGCAATTCGCTGGCCATGAGTGCCAAAAACTCGGCCAGCGCCGCATCCACATACAGGGTGACGGTAGCGCTTAAATTCGCCTTGATGCGCTTGTCGTTGCGGGCGGTTTCGGCATGCCGGTTCACCACATCACGCAGGCTGATGATTTTTTCCCAGAAGGCGCGCTGGGTCTCATCCAGCAGGGGTTGCAGGTCGGTGGTGTGGGTTGCTAAAAATACCGAGGCAGCGCGCGGTTCGGCCAGCACCGGTAAATGCGCCCAGAGCTCTTCGGCGGTGAAGGAGGTGATCGGTGCCATCCAGCGGGTGAGCGCCTCGATTACGCGCCACATCACGGTTTGCGCCGAGCGCCGCATGGGGGCATTTTTTTGGCCGGTGTAGATGCGGTCTTTGACGATATCTAAATAAAACGCGCCCAATTCAATCGAGCAAAAATGATGCACGCGCGAAACTAAGCCATGAAAATCATAGGCTTCAAAATCGGCCAGTACGGCGTGGTGCAGGCGGGCGGCGTGATCGGCAAGCCAAGCATCCAGCGGCAGCAGATCGGCATCGGCCACGCAATCGGTGGCGGGGTTGAAGTCGTTAATATTCGCCAGCAAATATCGGGCGGTGTTGCGAATGCGGCGGTAGGCATCACCCGCGCGTTGCAAAATTTCATCGGATACGGTCATCTCGCCGGAGAAATCGGTCGAGGCAATCCATAGGCGCAAGACATCCGCACCCATTTTGTCGATGACTTTTTGCGGGGCAATGACGTTGCCGAGCGATTTAGACATCTTGCGCCCCTGCGCATCCACCGTGAACCCGTGGGTGAGCACGCCGCGATAGGGCGCGGTTTCTTTGAGTGCGACAGCGGTGAGCAAAGAGGATTGAAACCAGCCCCGATGCTGATCCGAGCCTTCTAAATATAAATCAGCGGGCCAGGTGAGCTCAGGGCGACGCGCCAGCACGGCGGCGTGCGTTACACCGGAATCGAACCACACATCCAGCGTATCGGTGACTTTTTCGTACCGCTCGGCCTCGGCGCCCAAGAGGGTGCTCGGCGCTAATTCAAACCAAGCCTCAATGCCTTTTTGCTCAATGAGTTTGGCGACTTCTTCAATTAAGCGCGCCGTTTCGGGATGCGGCGCACCGGTGGCTTTGTCCACAAACAGTGCAATGGGCACGCCCCAAGTGCGTTGGCGGGAAATGCACCAATCGGGGCGATTGTCGATCATGCCCGCGATGCGCGCCTTGCCCCAATCGGGCACGAATTTCACCTGTTCAATGGCGGCCATGGCCTGCTCGCGCAGCGCGTTTTGTTCCATCGAAATAAACCACTGGCCGGTGGCGCGGAAAATCAGCGGGGTTTTGTGCCGCCAGCAATGCGGGTAGCTGTGGGTAAACCGGCTGTGCGCCAGCAATGCACCCGATTCTTTTAAGGTATCCAAGATTTTGGCGCCGCCGTCTTTCAGGCTCAAGCCACCCACGAGCAGGGTGTCGGGCAGAAAATGGCCGCTGCCATCGACAGGGTTATCGACCGGCAAGCCATAACGCAGGCCGACTTTAAAGTCATCTTCGCCGTGCGCGGGGGCGGTGTGCACGGCGCCCGTGCCCGCCTCTGTGGTGACATGTTCGCCCAAAATAACCAGCACTTGACGATTAATAAATGGGTGCTGGAGGTGAATGCCTTCCAATTCGGCGCCCGGGGTGCGCCCCAATACGGTGCCGGTAAGCTGCATGCGTGCCAAGGCCGATTCAAACAATGCCTCGGCCAAAATCAGGCGACGGCCATCGGCCAATTCAAGCAAAACATACGCAAGCTCGGGGTTAAGCGCCACGGCTTGGTTGGCGGGCAGTGTCCAGGGCGTGGTGGTCCAAATCACGATGGCTACGGGTGCCGCGCTATTAATGCCAAAAGCGCGATGCACCGCTTGGGCATCCACCGCCATGAAGGCCACATCAATTTGATCCGATTGCTTGTCTTGGTACTCCACTTCCGCCTCTGCCAGTGCCGAACCGCAATCCACGCACCAATGCACGGGTTTTTCGCCGCGATGCAGGTGACCGCGATCAATAATGCCGCCCAAGGCGCGCACGATGTCGGCCTCGGTCTTAAAATCCATGGTTTTATAGGGGTTATCCCAATCGCCAATCACGCCTAACCGCTTAAAATCAGCCATTTGGCGGTCGATTTGGCTTTGTGCAACCGCGCGGCACGCTTGGCGAAATTCTGCGGCAGAGAACTTTACGCCCGGCTTGCCGTGCTCGCGCTCAACCACAAGCTCAATCGGCAGGCCGTGGCAATCCCAGCCCGGCACATACGGCGCATCAAAACCGGCGAGCTGCTTGGATTTAACAATGATGTCTTTGAGCACTTTATTCACCGCGTGCCCGATATGAATATCGCCATTGGCATACGGCGGGCCATCATGCAGGATAAATTTGGGCAGACCCAAGCTTGCGGTGCGAATCGCCTTGTATAAATCACGTTCCTGCCATTCGGCCAAGCGCACAGGCTCGCGCTTGGGTAAATCGCCACGCATCGGGAACGGAGTATCGGGCAGGTTAAGCGTTGATTTGTAATCAGTCACAGAGAAATCGCCGAATGAATGTAAGAATTAAAAAATGACCCGCATTGTAGCAAGACTCGCCCAGCCTGCGGCGGTTTGT
>DZCK01000058.1 GCA_022730245.1 Halothiobacillus neapolitanus | reverse complement strand
TGAATAAACGCGCAGTGCGCGGCGGAAAGTTCGAGGGTTTGTTTTGCCATTCAAGTGATAGTCCATAACGGGTTGAGGGGCGGGTGTGATGGGGCATTTTTATCCTGTGTTGCGTGCGCTCGGCACGCCCGCTTTTGAACCGTTCCTGATTGCCGCCATTAAAACCCTCGGGGTGCGGGGGTTGCCGCTGCAAAAGGCGTTAACGCAGGGTAGCGTAGCGTTGGATGATGATTTATCGGTGCGCGTGCTGGCCTGCTTGCCGCAAACTAACCCCACAGAAGCGGCATTGCCGAGCGTTTTAAGTTACAAAATTGGGGTGCAATATACCAGCATGATTTCGGGATGTAGCTGTATTGATGACCCGACACCGATGTCGCGCTTGCCAGAATACTGCGAATTTATACTCAATATTGATCGGGTCACCGGTGATTTTTCTTTGCTATTTGAGGATTAAATCTTCCAGCTGCGTGGCGGTTTTAACCCCATGTCGCCACCATACCGCACGATCTTTTTTATGGGTTTTTGTTTGATAAAGTGCCGCATCGGCTTGGCGTAGCAGCGCATCACCATCGCTGGCATCTTGTGGATAAATGGCAATGCCCATGCTCATTCCCACAATAGATTGCTGGCCATCGGCAAAATCAAAGGGTGTTTCAATCGCTTGATGCAGCCGATTGAGTACCCGGATGAGTTGGTCGCCAAACTGGCTTTGCTCCAGATGCGAGATCACAATCACAAATTCATCGCCGCCAATACGGGCTAAAAAATCATGCTCGCGCAGGCGCATCGTGAGGCGTTCGGCGAGCGAGCGCAGCAAAATATCGCCCGCCTCATGCCCCCATGTATCGTTCACGGGTTTGAAATCATCTAAATCCAGCATGCCGACGACCAGCGTCGTTTGGGTGCGTTTTGCCTGATTAATGCGTTGCGCCAATTCACGTTCCAGTGCGCGGCGATTGGGTAGGCGCGTGAGCGGATCGTGCAGTGATTGATATTCGAGCCGCTCATTGAGTTGGCGGATGGCCGTAATATCGCGCAGGATGCTGACAAAATGCGTAATTTTATGATTCGCATCTCGCACGGAGTTAATTGTAAGCAAACCCCAAAACGCCCCTCCCGATTTACGGTTAATGGCGAGCTCACCCTGAAAAACCAGGCCATCACTAAAGGCCTCTTTCAGCCGCATGAGCGTGGCTTTGGGTGTTTGTGCGTGAATGAGGTTTTCTAGCGTATGCCCCCGCATATCCTCTGCCGTGAACCCGGTATGTGCCGCAAATGCGGCATTAATGTAAACAATTCTTTGCTTGACATCGGTAATGGCGACATCTTCTTGCACCGCTGCGAGCGCCGAGGCAAGCAGCCGTTGTTGGCTTAACGCCAGATGGTATTCGGTTATATCGGTCACTACCCAGGTTTCATCAAAGCCGGGTTGGTTAAAGGGTTGTCCGACGAGACTAAACCAGCGGATTTGCCCGTTATCTAGCCGCCGGAATTGTGCCTCAAAACGCACTTGCTCTTTGCGGGCAAAAGCTTGTGGTATGAGATCAAGCAAATACGCTTGATCGGTCGCGTTAAGGTAATACTCGTGGGTTTTATGGCCGATTAAATCTTGTGCCTGCGGCGCCCCGATGAGATCGGCCAGTCGCTGATTGGCAAATTGAATGGTGCGATTTTTAAGCAGCATAATGCCGGCTGATGAGTTATCTAAAATGGCTTGATTAAACGCGAGGTGATGGCGTTCTCGTTGGACCAAATCGATGCGATTTAAGCCTCGTGATACATCATTAGCCAGTTCTTTAAACCACGTGTTTAAGGCGAGAAAGGCGACAGGGTCATGATGATAAATGGCCAAAATTGCCCACAGTTCGCCATTGCGTTGAATGGGCAGGCTGGCAATCGCTTTTAAGCCAAATTGATCTGCACGGGTTCGCCACGCTTCAGGAAACGGGGAGAATTTCGGGTCGGTGCTATAAATAACGCGCCCTTCACGCCAAGTTTGGGCACAAAACCCTTGGCCACTCGGGGAGTCTGGGTTAATCGATAAGGTTAAGCCAGCTAGAAAATCGGTTTTGCCAGCGGCGGCTAAAAACTGAAACTCTCCGGTGTCGTCGGGGTGCCCAATCCAGACCAAATCCAGTTTGCCGTGCAGGGCGCACAGCGCGCAGAGCTGCTGGAGCAATTGGGTTTCATCATCACAGGTGGCGATCACTTGGTTGATTTCTGCAATCATCCGATTAAACGCCCCGCTTAATTTTAAGCGGCGATTGACTTGGTCGCGCTCGCGGAGCAGGTTTAAGCTTACAGCGGATATGGCGGCGAGCAGCAACAGCAAAGCCAGCTCAAGCACCCAGCGTTGTTGGGCATTGTTAACATAATTACGCCAACCGAGATTATCTAGGCATTGCACCTCGATGCTTAAGGGTAAATGACCCACTAAGATTTTTTGGGCATTGGTTTTAACGGGCACAATGGCTTTATCCAAGGTGACCTTGCCTTTTTGCCATTGGCCTAACACCTGCCCCGTACGATTATCACGCAAGGTAAAAATCCACGGCGTATCCTGCATATCAAAGGCCATGAGTTCGCTTAACCGAAACGGTGAGCCCACAAAAAATCGGGTTTGTCCTTCAGAATCGGTGGCGCGATAACGCATGGCAATAAAATATCCATTAAATCGCTTGGCGAATTTACTGGTGCCCAGCAAAAAATTTGGGTAATTAATCAGCGGCGTAAAAGTTTCGGGTGCGACCAACGGTGTTGAGCTTTGCGTTTGGGTGGACCATAAAATCTGCTGCCCATCGGTCGATTGAATATTCAAGGCATAAAATGCCCGATGAATGCGCATAAAACGGTGCAGCGCGGCAATAGTGGCCGGTGAGGGCGGGTTTAAATTCGGTTCTTTTTCCAGCAAGGCGACGGCTATAAATTCCAATTCATTAAACTGCGTGGCCAACCGAGTATTTATTCGATCGGCGTACACGGTTGCCGCCCGATATTCATTTTGTTTCACCGTTGCGACTTCATCCTGATATTGCGTCCATTCGCTGGCCATAACCCAAGTAAAAAGCACCAGAAAAGGAACGGCCAATAACAAGGATTGATAGTTAGGTCGGGCAAAAATCTTGGCAAATGGGCTAAGTATCGGGCCGGATATTTTTAACACTGTTAACTGTGTTCCTTAGTTTGTATTTTTTTGGTTTGTATTTTTTGTTTTGCTTGTATATCGCAAATTGATTTTTTTTGCTTGAATTTGTGTCAAAAGGCCGTAGTCGTTGGATATTGCCTCATGCCGATGAATTATGACCACAGTGCCTGTTTTCTTATTGATGCTGGGTTAAACTCGAAGGGATTGTTTTTTTGACTACAGAACTTGAGCAAATTTCTTTATGAGCGCACACCACCATCCCGCATTTTCTTTTGTCCGCAGCCAGCCCATTGCCGCCTTGAATATCACGGTGGATGAATACCGCCACACCGGCACCGGTGCGCGACATTTTCACCTCGCCACGAGCGATGATCAGAACGTGTTTTTGGTGGGGCTGCGTACCGTGCCCAGCGATTCGACCGGCGTGGCGCATATTTTGGAGCACACGGTATTGTGTGGCTCGGAGCGGTTTCCGGTGCGCGATCCGTTTTTTATGATGATTCGCCGCTCACTCAACACCTTCATGAATGCGTTTACCGCGAGTGATTGGACGGCCTACCCGTTTTCCTCGGTGAATGTGAAAGATTTCTACAACTTGCTGGACGTGTACCTAGATGCGGTATTTTTCTCGCGCATCGACGAGCGGGACTTCATGCAAGAAGGCCATCGGGTCGAATTCACCACGCCCGATGACCCGACCACGCCGCTCACCTATAAAGGCGTGGTGTTTAATGAAATGAAGGGGGCTATGAGCAATCCCTCATCGGTGCTGTGGCAAACACTCACGAGTGAATTATTCCCCACTACCACCTATCACTTTAACTCTGGCGGCGAACCTGTTGATATTCCGAACTTAACTTATGCCGAATTAAAAGCCTTTTACCAGCGGTTTTATCACCCGTCGAACGCCGTATTTATGACCTACGGCAATTTGCCGGTGGCGGATTTACAAGCTCAATTTGAAGAAAAAGCGTTAAAGCGATTCACAAAAATTGATCCCAATTCGGCCATTCCTTTAGAGCAATCGCTGGATGCGCCCATCGAATGTACTAATCGTTATGCGTTTGATGAGCCAGATACCACCGAGAAAACCCACATCGTTTTAGGGTGGCTCTTGGGCGAAAGCACCGATTTGGATGCCGCGCTCGAAGCGCAAGTGCTGGAAGGCGTGCTGCTTGAAAACAGCGCCTCGCCTTTAATGCGCGTGTTGGAAAGCACCGATTTAGGTGGCTCGCCCAGCCCAATCATGGGGCTTGAGGATTCACAGCGCCAAATGGTGTTTGTGGCGGGGCTGGAAGGCTCCGAGGCTGATCGCGCCGATGCCGTGCAATCCCTCATTCTGGATACGCTCAAAGCCGTGGCCGATACGGGCGTGCCTGCGGAGATGATTGAATCGGTACTGCATCAAATTGAGCTCTCGCAGCGTGAAGTCACCGGTGATGGCTACCCCTATGGCTTGCAGCTCATGATGCACAGCCTGCCTGCCGCCATTCACGATGGCGACCCGATTGCCGTGCTGGATTTGGAACCCGCGCTGGCACGATTGCGCAGTAAAGCGGCTGATCCGCAATTTATCCCGAATTTAATTCGCAGCTTGTTGCTCGATAACCCGCATCGGGTGCGTTTGGTGCTGGCGCCGGATACGGCACTTTCTGCCCAGAAAACCGCTGCAGAATTAGCCCGCCTGGCTGCCCTGCACGCCGCGTTATCCGATGCCGAAAAACAGGCCATTGTGGCTGCCGCCCAAGCACTGGCCGAACGCCAGTCGGAAGTAGATGACATCAGCATTCTGCCCACCGTGACCCGCGCCGATATCCCCGAGCATATCGCCTTGCCAGTGCCTGAAAAAATTACGGCCCAGCCCGTGTCGCAAACTTGGTTTAATCGCAGTACCAATGGCTTGGTTTACCTGCAAGCGGCGCTCGATTTGCCCGAGTTATCTCACGATGAACTCGATTTATTACCCATTTACTCAGGTTTGCTCACAGAATTGGGCGCAGGCTCGCGGGATTATGTGGCCATGGCCGAGGCAACTTCAGCCCGCACGGGCGGCTTTGGCGCACGCTCATCCATTCGCCCGAATGTGGATGATCCGCACAGCTTAACGTCTTATTTTTTACTCGGCGGCAAAGCGTTGGTGCGTTATACCGATGAGATGGTGGATTTATTCCACGCGCATTTGAACGCCGCACGCTTCGATGAAACCGATCGCATCCGCGATTTAATCAGCCAAATTCGGTTCCGCAGCGAGCAAAGTATTGTCGGTTCCGGCCATGTGCACGCCATGAATGTGGCATCCAGCGGCATGAACGCGCGCGCCAAGCTCACCCACGAATCGGGCGGGGTGGCGGGTGTGCGCCGCATTAAAGCGATGGACGATGCACTGGATGCCCCGCACGCCCTCGGTGATGTGGCCGAGCGTTTGGCCCGCTTGCACACCAAAATTAAAGGCGGCTTGCGGCGTTATAACATCGTGGCCGAAGATCGGCATTTCGCGGCTATTGAACGCAGCTTGGCCGCGCATGTGCAGCACGGCGAGGCCGTTAAACCATTTCACTTAAACACGATTCAACACCCCGTGCGCGAGGGCTGGATTGGTAACTTAGCCGTGAATTATTGCGCCAAAGCCTATGCTGCCGTGCCCCCCGCCCACGACGATGCGGCGGCTTTGGCCGTATTGGGCGGCTTTTTACGCAATGGGTACCTGCACCGTGCGATTCGTGAGCAGGGCGGCGCTTATGGCGGCGGCGCGGGTTACGATGGTGAATCGGCGAGCTTTCGGTTTTATTCCTACCGCGACCCACGCTTAACCGAAACGCTCACCGATTTCGATCAGTCGATTGATTGGTTGCTCAATACCCAGCATGAAGGCCGCACAATCGATGAGGCGATTTTCGGGGTCATCTCGAGCATAGATAAACCAGGTTCACCCGCTGGCGAGGCAAAAAAAGCCTTTATTGATGCGCTGCATGGCCGAACACCGGACTATCAGCAAATGATGCGCGCGCGGATTTTAGATGTGACTGAAGCGGATTTGAAACGGGTGGCAAGCACTTATTTGCAACCTGAAAAAGCCTCGGTCGGTATTCTGACCGGGAACACCAAAGAAGCGGAACTCAACGCGCTGGGGCTGCATATCGAACGAATTTAGTAACCCATGAATAAGTTGCATCGGTAATTAACCAATCAAAGGCGCACAATTTAAGAGGCGCCTTTTTACTTTATTGTTAAATGATTCGTTTGGCGCTATAAACCCACATAAACATTGTGCTTTTATTTATTCAAATCATTTAAGGAGTTAGTGCCATGCGGCCGATGTCAATACTGCCCATTCCCCTGCTAGGAGCTGGGTTACTTTTCGCCAGTATCCTCGCCCACGCCGCGCCACCGCCCGAGGCGGCGAGTTGTGCCGCCTGCCACGGAGCTGGAGGGCAGGGGCTGCCCGCCGCCAATTACCCCCGCTTGGCCGGATTGCCCGCGCAGTATATTGCCGAGCAGCTTAAATACTTTGCCGAGGGTACCCGCCAAAACGCGATTATGGTGGGCATGGCGAAACCCTTGACCCCGGCGCAAATCACCCTTTTGGCTGATTATTACGCCAGTTTGCCGGTGGCTATGCCCGCAGCAGCGGCATCGGTTGCACCCGATTTACTGGCGCGCGGTCAGCAATTAGCGGAATTTGGCGATTGGAAAGCCGGTATTCCCGCCTGTTTTCGATGCCATGCGGCGGGTGGGGTCGGTGTGCCGCCTTACTTTCCACCCATTGTCGGGCAATCGGCAAAATACTTGGCCGACCAAATGACGGCTTGGCAATCTGGCGCGCGCAAAGGTGATCCGCAAGGCTTAATGCACAGCGTGGCCAGCCGCATGACTTCAACCGACACGCAAGCAGTGGCCGCCTATTTGGCCGCCCTGAAACCCGCCGCAGCGGTGCTCGGCAACGCCGCTCAAACCGGAGGTGCAAAATGAACCGTGTTAAGCCATATTTTCTGCTAAACCCGCTGGTTTATGCCGTGCTTTTGGGCGTGAGTGCGCCAATATTGGCGGCTGAGGCACCCAGCGCCCCCCATGCTGCCCATGATGGGGCGGCGGTCACCCTGCCTTCGGCAACGCCGGCTAAATCCGCCCCCAATGCCGCCTTGCTCACGGGCGCGACGTTTACGCCGCCCGATCCTGCCAGCATTCCAAATGATGAATTTGGCAAAGCGGTGCAATTGGGCCGAAATATAATGTATGAAACCCAAAAATATGCGCCGCAATATGTCGGTAATTCATTAAATTGCGTGAATTGCCATACCGATGGCGGTGCCATGGCAGGTTCTGCGCCCTTATGGGGTGCGTGGGTGAGTTACCCCGCTTATCGATCTAAAAACCACAAAGTAAACACCTATGAAGAGCGGCTGCAAGGCTGCTTTCGGTTCAGCATGAATGGCAAAGCGCCCGCTTTAGGCAGCGATGTGCTGGTCGCCCTGCAGGCTTATTCTTACTGGTTGGCCAAGGGGCTGCCTGTGGATGAAAAAGTCGCCGGTCGCGGCTACCCCGATATGCCAGAACCTGCCAAAGCCCCCGATTTTGTGCGTGGCAAAGCCGTGTATGAAGCCAATTGCGCGATTTGCCATGCGGCCAATGGTGCGGGGCGGGTGGTTAATAACGAGGTGGTGTTCCCGCCGCTGTGGGGCGCGCAATCATTCAACTGGGGCGCGGGCATGGGCAGTATTAAGAATGCGGCTAAATTTATTTACGCCAATATGCCTTATGGTCAAAGCTATAGCCTAACCCCGCAACAAGCCTGGGATGTGGCCTACTACATGAATGGCCAAGAACGCCCGCAAGACCCCCGTTATGAGGGCAGCGTGGCCGCGACGCGTGCCAAATATCACGACAATAAAAACAGCCTGTACGGCACCACGGTCAATGGCGTTTTACTGGGCGATACCGGCGTACCCAAGCCGTTTAAGGGGAATAAAAGCTAAGGTTCAAGCAGAACCGCTGTTAGTGCCGTATTTTATTCGATTAATTTTTTAGTCCGGCTTTCGTCCGCTTTAGAACCCACCTCATCGGTGGGTTTTTTATTGAAACAAGAATTTTTTGGCAACTTCCCGTGCAGGCGTGTATAACTAATTTATAAGTTTTGTATCGAAATAAGGGGCGGTAAATGTTGGTTCGTTTAATTTATGTGTCGAAATTGGCACCCAGTGTGGATCATCAGTCGATCCGCAATATTTTAGCCGCCTCGCAGCGCAACAATCAGCCGCGCGGCGTATCGGGGTTATTGATGTTTAATTCGGGTTACTTTTTGCAATGGCTGGAAGGCGAGCGCGCTGCTGTGAATGAGCGTTTTGCGCGGATTTCAAAAGATGAACGGCACACCGATCCCTTGTTGTTGGATTACACAGAAGTGATTTCACGCGCGTTTCCCAGTTGGAACATGGGGTACTTAGGGAGGGTTCGATGAATCGCGCCTTATTTTATGAGTTTGGTGCGAGCGAACAGTTTGCCCCCTACACCTTAAGTGGTGCCGCCGCCGAAGCCCTCATGCTGGCCACGCGTGCCCAAGTACCTTTGCTGAAAACATCGGGTTGACATCATGCCGCACCCGGTTCACGCCATAAGCGGTTTACTGTTGCTGTTGGGTGCAGGTTGGGTGGGCGCAACCCCGAAGGAGATAACGATGCAAATTCAGCAACCCATTGAGTCAATTGATTTATATGGCGAGGCGGCTCGCACGCAAAATGTGTATGGCCAGCCCTTGCAGGTGTGTTCCATGGCACCGTTAACCGGCGCGCAGCGCCAAGGTTATTGCCGTTTATCGCCGCGTGATTTTGGCGCCCATGGCGTGTGCGCCCGTATGACGCCAGAATTTTTGGCCTACACCCTAAAGCAAGGCAATGATTTAATTACCCCACAACCCTGGGCGCAGTTTCCCGGCTTGAAGGCGGGCGATTTTTGGTGTGTTTGTGCTGGGCGCTGGCAGCAAGCCTTCGATGCAGGGGTGGCGCCGCCTATTAATCCTCAAGCCACCAGTATGGGCGTGCTGAGCACCTTATTCGCTGCTGATTTGAATCAGCATTTATGGCTATCCCCCGCGCAAAAATGATGCTCCCCGCCGTTCACTTGGTTTGGTTTAAGCGTGATTTACGAACTTTCGATCATGCGCCGCTGCTGCATGCCGCCGCCGGTTTAGTGTTGCCTATTTACTTGGCAGAGCCTGAATACTGGCAGGAGCCCGATACCTCGGCGCGGCAATGGCGGTTTATTAGGCAGAGCTTAGATGAACTAGCGGCTGAGTTAACGGCTCTAGCAGCCTGATGCCTGCCCGCAAGCGGAACCCGGTGGGCGCAGCCGGGGTCTGCGTTTGCTGGCCAGTTTTTTGCAAACGCGGGGTATCAATTACGTGAAAGGCATGAGCTCGCCGCGCACCGCGCCGCAGCAATGTTCGCGCTTATCACCGCATTTGGCTTATGGCACGGTATCGCTGCGTGAAGTGGTGCAGGCGGCACGCGCAGCAAACATCGCCCCACCAAGGAGCCAACATGCGGCGATTAATCGTTATTTTGGGTGATCAACTCGATCGTCACCGCGCGGTTTTTGATGGTTTTGATGCCGAGCGGGATGCTGGAAATGACCCGTATTTTCATATCGTCTTGCTTACAGTCTGATGATTTTGTAGAAAACCTCAATGAAGGGGCGAAATAATCATTTGCTAAGGATGTCTAAAAGTGGTAGCACCTATTGTCGTATTTTAATCCTTGACATTCGAAATCGCTTGTTTCAAAGTCAAACCCACATGCATACCGGTTGGTATGTTACTTAAGAATCGGGGTCGGAAATGTACAGCCCAACACCTCTTGCGATGGCTGATTTGACGCGCGAGAAAATCCTGCAGGCAGCCGCAGCGGAAATCCATCGGCAGGGTTTTCAGGCGGCCAGCATCGCCCATATTCTGGCATCGACCGGGCTCACCAAAGGCGCGCTCTATCATCATTTTCCGTCCAAGCAAGCCTTAGGGTTGGCGGTGGTGGATGAAGTCGTCCGCACGGGGTTTGAAGAACGCTTGCTCAATCCGCTGCGCGAAGCGGACGAGCCTCTCGACACTTTGCTCGCGTACATGGATCGCCGCATTCGTGATCTGTCCGACGACGCTTTCGAACTCGGCTGCCCACTCAACAATCTCGTGCAAGAAATGAGCTCCGTCGATGATGAGTTCAAGACACATCTCGACCACATTCTGCAAGCTTGGCAAGCCGTAACCGAGCAGGCACTCATCAAGGGGCAGTCGCAAGACCGAATTCGACAGGATGTGGATTGCGAAGCGGCGGCGCTGTTTATTGTTTCTGCCTGGGAGGGTTGTTGGGGGATGGCAAAGAACCGCCAATCCGCCCGGACATTCCGGTTGTGCATGGCGCAATTGCGTCAATTTGTACTGAGCCTCGCACCCGTTATGAACTCGAGCAGAGTGCAACCAGCAACAAGAAGATAGGCAGAAGAATCCGAGAAGTCCAATGGGGTTTTTCGAACGGCATCTTGACTAGCTGCCATTGCAGGCGGCTCGACAGGGTTATCGCGAACCAGACTGAACCAAGCTGGCTGTTAAGGCCAAGTCATACAAGGTTTTGGGATGCGGTTTTTTTTGGCGAATCTACATACCGAACGGTCGGTATGTTAGATGTTTTTACTCAGGCTATTATTCAGGAGAGTTCATCATGTCTTTGATCCAAATCACCCTACCGGAACGCGCCGAAGGCCAACTGGCCGAAGATGTTTTGCTCGGCGTCTTGCGGGCCGATTGGACGACGCGCGGCGATCTCGTCGCCTTCGAT